>JAIRLK010000209.1 GCA_031259515.1 Treponema sp.
TTACACGGAGAAAACCCGTATTTGTGACAAAAACTCCGTGATACTCCGTGCCCTCCGTGGTTTTCTTTATTACCTTGTAATTGCTCATATTACTGTGTTTAGTCTTGACAGCCTACTAGGGGCTTTAGCTAGGGGCTTTTAGCCCCAAGGCTCCCAGAGAACAAGAAAAGTTCTGAAATTACGCCGCAACTGAATGGTTACGACTTGTTAAAGGATTGGAATCGGGCAAGGCGGATTTGAACCGCCGACCTCTTGGTCCCGAACCAAGCGCGCTACCATCTGCGCTATTGCCCGAAAAAAACGGGGGCTTTGTCCTAAGCCCCCCTAAAACACCTTTATTTGCGGATTTTTCTGCGGAAAATCCAACAAAAGACCGCCACAGACGGTTTTTGTAACGGGAGCGACGGGGCTTGAACCCGCGATCTCCGGCTTGACAGGCCAGCGTGATAAACCAGCTTCACTACGCCCCCAATGAACTTTTACTAACTGTAATAAATACTATTCGGGATAGAAAAAAATGTCAATAGGCTGAATTACCGCTGAATTATCAAAGAGGGCTTTTTTTTCTCGATGCGGATTTAATCGCGCCGGTAAACTGGTCAGGCGGATTTTTCGCGCTTTTTTTACACTTTTCACACCGCGCCGATGCCGTGAATGGCGGAACCGGGCGGGAACCCAACTGCGCGGCCAATATCTGGAGCAGGCGATAGAAATGCCCTAACCCCTCCCTTGCCTTTTACACCCCGCCCAAATACGCTATTTTGACCGAATCGTCTTTCATAAGCTCGGCGGCAGGGCCGGTTTTGACTATCTCGCCGGTCTCCAGAATATAGGCGCGGCCGGCTATGCCCAGGGCCTTAAAAGCGTTCTGTTCGACCAGCAGTATCGTCGTACCGCTTTCGTTGATCCTGCGAATTATGGAAAAAATCTCGTCAACCAGGATGGGCGCAAGCCCCATCGAAGGCTCGTCCAGGAGGAGCAGCCGGGGCTTTGCCATAAGCGCGCGTCCCATGGCAAGCATCTGCTGTTCGCCGCCGGAAAGGGTGCCGGCCGTCTGGCGTATACGTTCCTTGAGTCTGGGGAATATGCCGAAGACATTCTCCATGTCAGCCCTGATACCCGCGTGATCCTTGCGGGTATACGCCCCCATTTCAAGGTTATCCCTGACCGTAAGATTGGCGAATATACGCCGTCCCTCCGGGACCTGGACAAGACCGGCAGCTACAATCCTGTCCGGGGGAAGGCTTGTAATGTCGCGGCCGTCAAAAACCACGCTTCCGGCGGTTTTCTTAATGATGTTGGAAATGCCGTGCAGGGTGGTGGTTTTCCCCGCCCCGTTGGAACCGATCAGGGTGATGATTTCCCCTTGTTCGACCTCGAAGGAAATACCCCGCAAAGCCTGAATCGCGCCGTAATGAACCGTGAGTTTATCAACTGTAAGTATCACCGGTTATAGCCTCCATCAAACGCCGCCCCCATCCAGCGCCTCCTCGCCCAAATAAGCCTTGATTACCGCCGGGTCCCTGCGAATATCGCCGGGCAGACCCGAAGCAATAGTTCTGCCGTAGTCCAGTACCAAAAGCCGCTCGCAGATACCCATGACCAGACGCATATCGTGTTCGATGAGGAGGATGGTAAGGTTGAATTTTTCCCGGATAAACGAGATGAGCCGCATCAGGCTTTTGGTTTCCTGGGGATTCATTCCCGCAGCGGGTTCGTCGAGCAAGAGGAGCGCCGGGTTCGAGGCCAAGGCTCTGGCTATCTCAAGTTTGCGCTGCTCGCCGTAGGGCAGGTTGCGGGCAAGCTCATGCTTCTTGTGGTCTATCTTGAAAAGCGACAGCAGTTCCTCCGCCCGCCCGATCATGTGTTCCTCGTCAATGTGGAACCGGGGAAGCCGGAACAGCACGTCCAGCGGGCCTTCCCGGCGGCCTGAATGTAGGGCGATCCGCACGTTATCTTCCACCGTAAGGTTGTTGAAAAGCCTGATGTTCTGAAATGTTCTGGATATTCCGATGTGGTTGAGTTTCGAGGGGGCGATCTTCCCCAACTGATACGCCTTACCATGCCGGTCCCAGAAACTGATGTCCCCTGACGTGGGCATATACACCCCGGAAAGCATGTTGAAGACCGTGGTCTTCCCCGCGCCGTTGGGACCGATGAGTCCCACAAGCTCGCCCTGGTGGAGTTCGCAGGAGAATTCACTTACCGCCCGCAACCCTCCAAAGACAATGGAAATATCAGAAACCTTGAGCCTTAGTTCCCGGCCTTCACTCATGCTTCCCTCCCTTGCCGGCGCCGGCCTTACCCCGTTTCAGAAGCAGGTCAAAGGTCTTTACAAAAGAGAATTCCTTCATCCCCAAAAGTCCTTTAGGACGGAACAGCATGATAAAGATAAGGATGAGCGGATAAATGAGCAGCCGGTAATCCTGAAGGAAACGCAGGAATTCCTGGAGATACGTCAGGACATAAGCCGAAAATATCGAGCCGGTCATAGAACCCATACCGCCAAGCACCACGTAGATCAGAAAGTCAATGGAGCGCAGGAACTGCGCGATGTCAGGTTTGACAAAGCCGACAACCATAGCGTAGAGAGAACC
>JAIRLK010000399.1 GCA_031259515.1 Treponema sp.
TGTATTGGACTTTTTTCAAGATAGGGTGCCTTACCTTTGGCGGGGGATACGCCATCCTGCCCATCCTTGAACGGGAGCTTATCCAAAAGAAAGGCTGGACCACCCTGGACGAGGTGATAGATTACTACACCATCGCCCAGGTAACGCCGGGAGTCATCGCCGTCAACGTCTCCACCTTCATCGGGTATAAGCGCAAGGGCGCCATAGGCGGCGTGGTGAGTACCCTGGCGTTTATATCCCCTTCCTGCGTCATCATTACCCTTATCGCCGTTTTCCTGAGTAATTACCAGGACCTGCCCTTGGTACAGCACGCCTTTGGCGGTATACGGGCGGCGATAGGGGCCCTGGTTCTGGACACGGTGGTCAAGATGATCCGGGGTTTTTACCGGGACCTTAAGGCGGCGATCCTTTTTGTCATGGTCCTGGGGATTTCCGCAGTCTTGAGCCCCTCTCCGGTATTGGTGGTGATAGGCGCGGGGATCGCCGGGTTCATCCTCTACCGGGGCGGGGATACGCCTCATACCGGGAACCGGCGGGACACTACGGAGGGGGAGGGCGGCGCATGATCTTCCTCGTTCTTTTTTGGGAATTCTTCAAGATGGGTCTCTTTTCCATAGGCGGAGGGCTTGCGACGCTGCCCTTCTTGTATAAGCTGGCCGCTTCCTATCCCTGGCTGGCTGAGGAAACCATCCCCGACATAGTAGCGGCCGCCCAGTTTTCTCCCGGCGCCATCGGGGTCAACCTGTCTCTGTTTACGGGATTCCGCTGCGCCGGCGTTGCCGGGGGCCTTACGGCTGCCCTGGGACTTATCACCCCTTCAATCATCATCATTATCATCGTGGCCCGGATGTTTTCGAGCTTTAAGGAAAACCGGACGGTCAAGGCGGTATTTTCCGGCCTCCGTCCCGCCGCCGCCGGCCTCCTTGCCGCGGTTACCTGCACGCTGATCCGCACATCGCTCTTCAACGCCGGCCTGTTCCGCTGGCGGGAGGCCGTCCTTTTCACGTTGCTCTTCATCGCCATATACCGCTTTAAGAAACATCCGGTCCTCTACATAGCCGCCGCCGGCGTTACCGGAATCATTCTGGGTCTATAACCTCGCCTGCGGACCTCTTTTGTTTTCCGCCTGCTTAACGTGGTGACGATTGGTGTTCCGCCAGGAGCTTCTTCTTATCTTCCGGAAGGGGGGCGCTCTTGTTTTTCTGAAAATCGAAGTAAACTACCACCGCCTTGCCCTTAGTACAGAGCCTGCCTTCCTGCCAGGCTTCGTGGCAGATGGTGAAGGATTTGACGCCTATCCTGCCTATGCAGGTGCGCAGCTCCACATCGGGCTGAAAGAATATCTGATCGATAAAGTCATACTCGGTGTGGGCCATGATGAGCGGCAAGGTTCCATGAACAAGGTCGAGATTAGGATCGAAGATGCTGAAAAGGGGGTTCCGGGCCAGCTCAAACCAGCCGGCCAAAACCACGTTGTTAATGTGTCCCAGTCTGTCAATGTCGCCGAACCGGGGGGTAACCATCGTTGTAAACATTAGTTTGCTTCCTCAAGTAAGTTGGTATTCTGCCTGTCATTTTAATAGTGAGACGCCGCGTATTCAACCCAGCCGCCCGATTCTACCAGGGTCCGCTCAAAGCCCTGCAGGGTGAAGGGAACGGTCTTCTCCAGCCCTCCGGCTGTGAAGGTGAATGTTTCCGCCCTGATGTCTACCGTCAGGGTAGTTTCCCGTCCGGCAAAGTCCCTGAAGATTTCGTCCAGGACCGCCTGCGGCAGTTCCGCCGCGATCATGCCGCAGTTATACATGTTCTGCCTGAAGATCCGGGCGAAGCTTTCGCCTATGACGATGTTGATGCCGTTTACCTCCAGAACCCAGGGGGCGTGTTCCCGTGAACTGCCGCAGCCAAAGTTCCCTCGGGTAACGATGGCCCCCTTGCCGGCTGCGTCCCGCCGGCTCTCAAAGCCGGGGAGCTTGAGGTCTTCCAGGATGAAGGGCTTGAGGGCTTCCCGGGAATTTTCGGTTAAGTATTTTGCCGGGATGATTTCGTCGGTATTGATGTCGTTCCGGTCCAAAAACAATACCGGCCCGCCAAAGGTTTTCATGCTTCCTCCTTATAAATCTTCCGGTAATGCGATGCGTCCCGCGACTGCCGCCGCCGCCGCCGCCGCAGGGCTCATCAGGTGGACCATACCGCCTCTGCCCATGCGGCCGTAGAAGTTCCGGTTCGTGGTGGAGGCGCAGACTTCGCCTTCCGCCAGGACGCCGTTGGACATGCCAAGACAGGCCCCGCAGGTGGGGTTGGTAACGCAGAATCCGGCGTCCATGAACGCCGTGATAAGCCCTTCCGTCAAGGCTTGCGCGTACACGGCAGGGGTGGCCGGGGACACGATGGCCCGGACGGCGCCGGCGATCTTCCGGCCTTTTAGGACCGCCGCCGCCGCCCGCAGGTCCTCTATGCGGCCGTTGGTGCAGGACCCAATATAAACCTGGTCTACCGGCGTCCCTTTGAGTTCCCTGATGGGTTTGACCTGATCCGGCTTATAGCTTACCGTGGCCAGCGGTTCCAGGCTTGAGCAGTCTATGTCTATTGTCTGATCGTAGAGGGCGTCGTCATCGCTCCGCCACCTTTCAAAATCCGCCAGGGCTTCCGCCTTTGAAGCGTAGGTTTTGTCCCCGGCGGGGCCTATGAAGGGCCAGAGGTAGTCCACCGTGATCCGGTCAGGCAGACAGACCCCGGAGGTTCCCCCGGCTTCCACCGCCATGTTGCAGAGGGTCATGCGTCCTTCCATGCTCATCGCGTCCGTTACCGCCCCCCGGAATTCCATCACCTTGCCGGCCGCGCCGGACGCGGTGAGCCTGGCGATAACCTGGAGGATCACGTCCTTGGGATATACGCCCTGCCTCAAGGCTCCATTGAGGTTGATCCTGATGGTAACCGGCGGCTTGAACGCGCAGATCCCCTTGAGTATGCCCACCTCCAGATCGGTGGTCCCCACTCCGGCGGCAAAGGCGCCAAAGGCCCCGTGGGTGCAGGTGTGGCTGTCCCCCATGATGACGGTGAAGCCTGGCCGCACAAAGCCTTTTTCCGGGAAAATGGCATGGCAGACTCCGTTCCGGCCTATATCGAAGAAGTCGGTTATACCATGCCTCCGGGCCCAATCCCTGAGTATCTTGCCCTGTTCGGCGGTCTTGGAATCTTTAGCCGGGCTAACATGGTCTATCACCGCCTTGATCTTCGCGGGATCAAAGACCCGATCCATGCCCTTCGAGACGAGGTCGTTGATGGCGATAGGGGTGGTGATTTCATGACAAAACACCCGGTCCAGCCCAAGCGCCCAGGTATCGTCCGCAGGCTTATCCCGCAGGTGGGCTTCGAAGATCTTTTCCGCTAAGGTCTTTCCCATATAATCCTCCGGTTGCATCATAGTCAAAAAGTTAAGGAGGGGGAAGTCTCCGCTTGAAATATCGTTACATCCGATTGACAAAATTTATCATGTCTGCTAAGGTATTCAGCATAATCCGTGCGGCGGCATAGCTCAGTTGGTAGAGCAAACGGCTCATATCCGTTCGGTCATTGGTTCAAGTCCAATTGCCGCTAAAATTTTTTTTTCCGGTTAGTGTCTTTTTTTCACCTGTAAATAGGAAGTTGTTAGTTATTCCGTGTTTTTGGCGCTTCCTTCCTAATTAGGTAGAGCGGCTCTCTAGGTATAGATGTATAATGAGGTATGTATGAACGAGGCTGAATTCAAGGTTACCATTGCGGAAGTGGTGGAAAAGATTCTGGCGGCGCGGAAAGCTCAGGTTTCCTGGGGCGCTCTTCCTTACCGGGAACGGGCGGAAAAGCTGAAGCAGGCCGGACGCTATCTTTCCGGGCATATCGACGACATCACCGAGGTAATACACCGGGAAAATGGCAAGATCCGCCTGGACGCCCTGGCGGCGGAACTCCTGCCTGCGGTAATGGGGCTTTCGTTTTACCTCAAAAACGGAAAGAAGTTTCTCGCCTCCCAGGGCATATCCGGCGATAACATCCTCATGTTTAATAAAAGGAGCCGGATGATCTACAAGCCCTATGGCGTGGTGGGGATCATCTCGCCCTGGAACTACCCTTTCGCTATCCCTTTCTCGGAAGTGGTCATGGCGCTTCTGGCGGGTAATGCCGTGATCCTCAAGACAGCTTCGGTTACTCCGGGAGTAGGCCGCGCCCTGGCCGCCGTCTTCGCCGCCGCCTGCCTGCCGCCCGGCGTCTTTTCCTATGTGGAGCTTCCGGGGAAAGATGCGGGTACGGCTTTTATAAACGGAGGAGTGGACAAACTCTTCTTTACTGGCTCCTCCGCTACAGGGAAGGAACTCATGGCCCTGGCCGCTCCCCGTCTTCTGCCCCTGGTCCTGGAACTGGGCGGCGCCGACGCCGCGATAATCTGTGGCGATGCCGACTTGGACCGGGTTGCGGCGGGTATTGTCTGGGCGGGTTTCTCCAACGCTGGCCAGTCGTGCGGCGGAGCCCAGCGCATCCTGGTCCATAGGAGCGTCTATACCCCTTTTCTGGACAAACTCTGCGCCCTGGTACGAAACCTTCGCCCGGCGGAAAACAGGGATCATGAAAAGGGTTTCGATACCGACCTTGGGCGCATGACCACCCTTAAGCAGAAGAAGGCGGTTCGGGAACAGGTAGCCGCCTGTCTTGCCGAGGGCGCGAACATAGCCGCGCAAAGTCCCGGCGGCAGCCTGTGGGATGATGAGCTTCTTGCCCCCGCCATCGTGCTCACCGATGTGACGGACGAAATGCCCGTCATGACTGGGGAAATCTTCGGCCCGGTGGTGGCGGTAATCCCCTGGGAAAACGACGACGAAGCCCTTGCCATCGCCAACGCTTCCTCCTACGGCCTAACCGGATCGGTCTGGTCTCGTAATGGAAGCCGGGCCGTCCGCCTTGCCGCCGGTATCAACGCCGGCGCGGTTATGATAAACGATCATCTCATGTCCCACGGTCTCGCCGAAACACCCTGGGGCGGTTTTGGCGATTCGGGTCTGGGACGGACTCACGGGCTTCAGGGCTTTCGGGAGATGCTTAAGGCGCAGGTAGTGGTCAATGACATCCTGCCGGGGGTTAAGCGCAACCTCTTTTGGCAGCCCTACTCGGAAAAGGTGTATCGCGGCATACGGGACATCGTTTCTTTCCTGGCGGGTCCCGGCCTAGCCCGCCGCCTCAAGGCGATTCCGGGAGTGTTGGGGATTTTCTTTCGGTACTGGAAGAAGAAGTAAGGACTTGATACTTTGCGGATCACCTTCGAGAATTATAAGAAACGGTTTTTACATATTTAAGAAAAAGAGGTAACATAGGCTTAGGATTTTTTGATAAAAAATTCACAAACCAACTTAACTAATATAGACAAATAGATTATTATATAAACATGAAAACATTATCTTTGGCAGAAGCAAAAACTCATTTTTCCGCAATTTTAAGGGCGGTAATAATTCCATATGAAACTTGGAAAAGTCAAAAAAAAGGCAACTTGGCACACTGGAAGGAACGGTTACCGTTAATTTTCCAAAGATTTTCTCATGGCCGATGAGGAGTTGATAAATTCATGAATTATCTGGTAGATACTCATATTTTATTATGGTCATTTATTGAACCGAAAAAATTAACGGAAAATATAAGACGAATATTATTGGATGAAGATAATACTATTTTTTATAGCCAAATAAATTTATGGGAAATATCAATAAAATATGGATTAAAAATAATGTTTTAATTAAAAAACGCCCAACTTCGCGTAATGTCCCGGCTGTATGCGACGGTTTGACCGCCTGAATAAGCAAATGCGTAACATTTCCAGGGCCGACAAAATGTACCGGAGCAATGGCGTGGGAATGGAGCGTAGCGGAATGACCTAGCCAGCCGGAACCCCGAGCCGCCTACTGGCGGCGAAGCGTGAACAGGACTGTTAGGCGAAATGCCCGCTAAATTTTTTGACAAATTTTTGGCAAATTTTAGAGAAATTTGTTTGAAATATGCAATATATTGATATAAAAAATATAACATGGTAAAATATAATCGGAGGCAATAAAATGCAGGTTTCAGTTTCTTCAATGGTTTTTATGGCAATCTCGGCAGTTATCTCAATAGGACTTCCTGTTGTCTTGTTTATCATTTTTTATAAAAAGTATAATGCAAAAATTATCCCCATGATTATGGGAATTGCCGGATTTATTCTTTTCGCATTAATATTTGAAAGGTCTATACATTCAATTGTATTTGGAAAATATGCGTTGAGGGAAAAACCATTGATTTATATACTCTATGGCGTTTTTATGGCCGGTATTTTTGAAGAAACAGCCCGTTTTATTTCTTTCAGAATATTAAAGAAAAAATATAATGGAATTGGAACCGGATTGGCTTATGGTATCGGTCATGGCGGGATAGAAGCAATATTACTTGCCGGTTTATCAATGATAAATACAATGATATTCAGTATCATGCTCAATACCGGAAATATAGAAGCGATAACCGGTAAATTACAAGGGGAGGCATTGGAGCAAATAAATACACAAATGACGGCAATATTAACAACTTCCCCGTACTTATTTCTGGTTAGCGGAATTGAACGTATTTTTGCAATATGTATACAGTTGTCATTATCAATAATGGTATTTTATTCTGTTTATGGAAAAAATAAATTATGGCTATATCCTTTCGCCATAATATTACATGCAATAATAGATATACCGGCAGCGGCAATGCAAGTTGGCGTCATAAAAAATACGATTTTGGTAGAATTATTGGTATTCATCGGAGCGATAATATCAATAATAATTGCAAAATATACACATGAAAGATTGAAACAAAATATAATGGGGAAATAAAATAAATGGGGTACGCAGGCACTTCGCATAACAGGACTGTTTAGGCTTCGGGGCTAAAGCCCCTCGGCCTCCGTTCGCCTAGCTCAATCGTTGTGCTCATTCGCACGGCTCACTGCGGCACATTTTGCCCGCCCGAATAGGCAAATGCTACGCATTTGCCTATTCGGGCGGGCAAAACGTCGTAAACAGCCGGAAGGTTATACGAAATTTTTTGCCCAAATTTTCGTCGCAGGTGCCATCCATGGTACCTGAATTTACAGGGCATCGGCATTTACTTAAAAAAGCGACAATTTTTCCCACTTATTCGTTTATTTTTAGCCTATTTAAGCATACAGTTCCCACCACATGGCTAAAATTACATGATTTTTGGCAATT
>JAIRLK010000007.1 GCA_031259515.1 Treponema sp.
ATTGAGGAAAATCAAGGAACGGGAGCGATAATGGAACGATTGTATAAACATCCCTTTGTTATAGCGGCAATAATCATGGCAATAACGGTGTTTTTCGCCGCGCAGCTTCCAAGGGCGGAGCTGGATAACAACAACACACGGTTTATTCCAAAGGGGCATGAAGCCCGCGTCATTTCGGAATATATTGACGAGACTTTTGGCCCATCGGTAATGATTATGGTGGGGCTGGAGCGTCCTTATGGCACGGTGCTTGACCCGGAGTTTCTTGGGCGCGTCCGGGAATACAGCCAGGCGGTGGAGGCCGTCGAATTCGTGAAAAGCGTTAATTCGATCATGTCCACGCAGTATATAACTGGCGATAACGACAGCATCATTGTTACCGATTTGGCGCCGGAAGACTTTGCGGGGACTACGGGAGAAATCACCGAGCTTAAACGGCGCATCGCGTCATGGGATTTGTATCGCGGGGCCCTCGTTTCCGATAACTTTTCGGCAACACAGATCATCGTCAATCTTGATGTTAAAACTGAAGACTCAGGGCTTCCCGAAGTAACCGCGAGCCTGGTAACAATACGCGAAACAGCAAAAGAAATGTTCGCGGGCCTTGCCGAAGTATATGTGACGGGACTGCCGGTCATCAGCGCGACGATTAATGAGGCTATGGGAACAGACCTGGCGATACTTATCCCGCTTTCGGTATTGGTAGTTTTGCTGGTTCTGTTCTTTTCCTTTAGGCGCTTGACCTTTGTTACCCTTCCCCTTCTTACGGTAATTATCGCGGTTATATGGGTAATAGGCGCAATGCCGCTATTCGGGATAAAACTTTCTATTCTTTCCACGGTTTTGCCGGTAATCCTCATCGCTGTCGGGAGCGCCTATGGCATTCATGTGGTAACTCATTACATGGAAGACACCCGGAAGCCGCCCTTGAGCGTTGAAGAACACCGGGCCCTGGTATTTTCCCTGATGCGGAAGTTGATAAACCCGGTATTCCTCGCGGCGCTTACCACCTTCGCCGGTTTTATCTCGTTCTGTTTTACCCCTATTGTGCCAATACGTGAATTCGGTTATTTTGCCAGTTTCGGCATCCTGGCTTCTTTTATTGTGGCGGTTACGCTTATTCCCTCGGTATTGCTCATACGCGGTCCCCGGGCCGTGAAAGGGGCGAAAAACAAGGACGGCGCGGATCATCTAAACAGCGCGATAGGAACCGTTTTTGTCGGCATTACGGGGAAACGAATCCTGGTACTGATTATCACCGTCCTCACACTGATTCTGTCGGGATACGGACTTTCAAAGGTGATCGTTGATAACAGTACCATTGAGTTTTTTCAAAACGATACGGACATAAGCCGTTCAGACCGGTTTATACGGGAATATTTCGGCGGTTCCCGGGATATAACTATTCTTGTGGAGACGGATACCAGTGAAGCGCTGCTTGATCCCGCGGTGTTGGGCGCCGTTGATAATCTTTCCGCCTATCTCATGGAACGGGTCGATGAAGTAGGAAAAGTGGTGGGATTCACAGATGTGATAAAGCGGGTCAACCAGGTGTTTAACGTCGGCGAAAGTCCCGATGGCTTGCGTCCGGTTATGGCGGACAACGGCGGGGATCTCATGAGCGGCGGTTTTGGATTTGGCGATGAAATCGGTTTTGGGTTTGACTTGCCGGATGCCGGGGAAACGATGGCAGAAGACACGGTCGACGATGCCTACGATGAAGCCGGCGACCCTTACCCGGGCTTGGAACAATACAGTGCCGCCGATATTATCGCCATGCTTGACGCTGCTGCGGGAAAATCGCCCAACCTGAGCGGCAGCGATCTTGTCCGTGAAGTTGAGCGGCTTACCAATTACAACGGTTTTTCATATTACGAAATCCCGGTGGAGCCTGAGCGTTACGGGAAACAGGATCCGGAAGAACTGCGGCGGCTTGTCTCAAATTATTTGGTTCTGCTTGCCGGCGATGACAGCTTCGAGTATTCAAATGATCCGCTTGAACCGACCGCGATAAAAACCACGATACAGCTTCGCACGACCGGAAATAACGACACTCAGGCGGTGGTCAATAGGATAAAAAAATACATCGACGTGAATTTTCCCAGGACGGCGCGGGTCTTGATTGGCGGAGGCGCGATGATGGAGGGCGCGGTTGCCGATCTTATCGTGAACGCTCAGATTATCTCCATCGTTATTTCAGTGCTTATGGTCTTTGTTATTATCGCGCTGTCTAACCGTTCAATCAGCGCGGGCCTTATCGGGGCGGTTCCGCTTACGATTGCGATACTGTGCAATTTCGCGGTAATGGGTTTTCTCGGCATAAAGCTCAATATTGGGACGGCGCTCATCGCGAGCCTTGCCGTTGGCATAGGGATTGATTACACGATTCACTTCATTGATTTCTTTAAGCGGGAATATCAGGCGGACCATAGTTCGGGCCACGGCTTCCTTCGCCGGACCTTCTCAGGCTGCGGCAAGGCAATCCTTATCAACGCTGTATCCGTGGGCGCGGGTTTCGGCGTACTTTCCCTTTCCCAATTCAGGATTCTGTCGGAACTCGGCGCGCTGGTCGCATTGAGTATGTGCATAACCGCTATGGTAAGCCTTACGGTTATTCCCGTACTGCTTACAACTATCAAGCCAAAATTCATTTACGGAGAAAAAATGAAAAGGATTAATCATCCGGATTGATAAAACTAAACCTTTGTGCTTCTTCAAATTTAGCATAAAAGGAGATTTTGTGTTAGGACCCGCGCAGGATAACATACGTCATGTTATCCTGCGCGGGTCCCGTTGAGCCTCCGGTATTACCGTATTTTCGCGCCGTCCCTGACCCACAGGGGCAGGCTCAGGAAGCCGTAGGTCTCCCGCAGCCATCGGCCGCCGGTTTCCCTGCGCATATCCAGCAGATGCTCCCAGGTCCCTTGGGGAAGGTAGTATTCAACCTGATTGTCTTCGGAAAATACCGGGGCCGCCAGAAGATCCGGCCCCAGCATGTACTGGCGGTCAAGAAAGGCGCATACCGGATCCCGGGGGAATTCCAGGAACATAGCCCGCAGCAGGGGCAGCCCCTTTTCATAGGCTTCTTCAGCGCTTTTCAAAAGGTAGGGAAGCAGGGACTGTTTCAGCTTGGTAAAAAACCGGCACACGTCCACCGATTCTTCGTCCACGTTCCAGGGCGCCCGGCAGGAATTACTTCCATGAAGCCGGCTATGGGAGGACAAGAGGCCGAAAGCAAGCCAGCGCTTAAAGAGGGCCGGCGGCGGGGAGCCTTCAAAACCGCCGATATCGTGGCTCCAGAAACCAAAACCCGAAAACCCCAGGGAAAGGCCGCCCCGCAGGGTTTCCGCCATAGCCTCGAAGGTGGACTCGCAATCTCCCCCCCAATGAACGGGGAAACGCTGGCTCCCCGCAGTGGCCGAACGGGCGAAAAGGCAGGCTTCCCCCTTCCCCTTTTTCCGCTCCAGAAAGGTAAAAACCGTTTTATTGTAGAGGTAGGTATAGAAATTGTGGTACAGCCGGGGATCGCCGCCGTTGTGATACACCGCGTTTTCGGGTATCCGCTCGCCAAAATCGGTCTTGAAACAATCCACCCCCATGCAAAGGAGTTTTTCAAGGAAGCCCGTATACCATTCGGCGGCTTTTGGGTTGGTAAAATCCACGATCCCCATCCCCGCCTGCCAAAGATCGGTCTGCCACACGGAACCGTCGCTCTTCTTCAGGAAATAGCCCTTTTCCCGGCCCTCCTCAAAAAGGGGGGAACGCTGGGCAATGTAGGGGTTGATCCACACGCAAACCTTAAGCCCTTTGGCCTTGATCCGGGAGAGCAGGCCCGGGGGATCGGGGAATGTCGTTTCGTCCCAGGTAAAATCGCACCAGTGAAAGCCCTTCATCCAGAAACAATCAAAGTGGAATACCTCCAGAGGAATGTCCCGCTCGGCCATGCCGTCGATAAAGCCCATGACCGTCTTTTCGTCGTAGGATGTGGTAAACGAGGTGGACAGCCACAGGCCAAACGTCCAGGCCGGGATCTTCCCGGGCCGACCGGTAAGGGCCGTATACCTTTCGAGTATCTGTTTCGGCTCCGGACCGTATATGATGAAGTATTCCAGAACCTCTCCGGGAACGCTGAACTGGACCCGTGAAGTCTTCTCGCTTCCCACCTCAAAGGAAACGCGGCCCGGGCTGTTGACAAAAACCCCGTACCCTTTGCTGGTCAGGTAAAAGGGCGTGTTTTTGTAGGCCTGTTCGCTGGCGGTCCCGCCGTCGGCGTTCCAAATATCCACGGTCTGGCCGTTTTTGATGAACGGCCCAAACCGTTCCCCTAGGCCGTACACATACTCCCCCACCCCCAGGCAAAGTTCTTCCTTGACAAAAGGACCGGCCTCCCGATCCACCATATAGGCGGTGGATTTAGATTCGCACCGGGTCAGGACCCTTTCGCCGTCCCGGAACACAACGGACCAGGGGCCTCCCAGAGCGATATGGGCGGCAAGATCCCCGGCGGCAAAAACCGCAGGCCGCCCCGCCCCAGCGTCGCCTGGGTCAATGACCGGCGTGAAGGCGGGATCCTCCCCAAGTTCAAAATGGGGACCCCGGTCTACCTCTCCCTCAAAATGGGAGATCCGCACCCGGATGATGTCCTTCATGGGGCTTGAATACCCGATGGTCAGGAGCGCCCGGTTCAGGGTATCCGCCCGGTTCAGAACCGGTCTATCCGGGGCGTAAACGATGAGTTCTCCGCCTTTCCGTTCCGCTTCATAAGCCTGGGCCGCGAAATGCGGCTCCACCCCGTCCCTCGTAAGCCAATATCCATTGGTAAATCGCATAAAAGCCTCCAAATTACCGTTATAAATGCGCAGTCCGCAGCTTGTGTTCAGCCTTTAACCGCTCCGGCAACCATGCCTTTCATCACCTGCTTGCGGAACACAAAGTAGAATATAATGGTAGGTATCATCGCGAGAAGCATAGTGGCGAATATCTGCGGGTAGTTTGACGAATACTGGCCCTTTAACATGGCGATTTCCAGGGGGACTGTCCGTTTTTTCGCGTTGCTTATCAGCACCAGGGCGAAGGAAAATTCATTCCAGCAGGCAAAGGTTTGAATCACCGCTACGGTGGCGAGTACGGGTTTACAGATAGGCAGCATTATTGTGAACAGGGTACGGTGGAAATTACACCCGTCTATAGACGCCGCTTCCTCAAAAGACGCCGGTATGCCTTTGATGTATCCTTCAACCAGGAAAATAGCGATGGGCAAGCCGAAGGCGATGTACGGCAGGGAAAGGGCGGTAAGACTGTCGGTGAAGCGGAATTGCCTGAATAACACGTACATCGGCACCATAAGGCTGTGAACGGGTATGAGCATCCCCAAAAGAAACATGCCGAACACCGCACGGTTCCCGCGGAATTTGACCCTGCCGAGCATATACCCGGTTAGAAAGCCAAATAACACGATAAAGACAATAGCAATGAGGGTAACAAAAAAACTGTTGCCGATTGCCCGCAAAAGATTCGCGTCCTGCCTGCCTATCACATTCTGGTAGTTTTGCAAATAGAGTTTCACAGGAAAAGAAATGACATTCGCGTTGAATTCCCGCTGATCCTTGAAAGAAGAATAGGCCATCCAGACCACCGGAAAAAGACAGGATAGGGAAAAGATCGCCATAGCCAGATTCGCGGCCGCCGCGGATACGCCACGTTTAATTTTAGCGCCGGTACTGTTGCTTTGTACCGCGCTTAATTCCCGGGCGCTCATACCGCCTCCCGTGAAAACCTGCCGATACCGAATTGGGTAAGTCCGATAATCGCTAAACTTAAAATAAAAATCCCCATGGAGATGGCGCTGCCATAGCCCATGTTGGATTGGACAAAACTGGTGATGTACCCGTACATCGCCATTACGTTTGAAGCTGAGCCGGGCCCGCCGGAGGTCATCACATAAATATGATCAAAAGCCTTCATATTGCCGGCGATGCACAAAGTCAAACAGACAAGGATAGTGTTTTTTATCAGGGGCAGGGTGATGTGGACCGCCCGCTGCACCGTACTCGCGCCGTCCAACTCCGCGACTTCGTAGATTTCCCGGTCTATGACGGTGATGGCGGAAAGTAAAATGATCATGTAATAGCCGATGTACTGCCATATCAGGGGAATAGCGACGACCGCCATGATCGAGGAAGCCTCGTTAAGCCATATCTTCTGTCCTGCCGTAAAACCCAAGGCGCCGATGATAAAATTGAGCAGCCCATACCGGTAATCAAAGATGATGCGCCAGACCATGCCGATTGCGACGGCGGAAATGGTAGCGGGAAAGAAGGTCAGGGTACTGTGCAAACCCTTGCATTTAACGGATTTTACATTGAGGATCATCACAAACACAAACGCCAGGCCGATTTGCCCTAAAACACAAGCGGCGACAAGAAACAGGTTATGCCCAAAAGCCTGCCAGAAGAGTTTATCCGAGACCAGGGTAAAGTAATTGGTCAGTCCGGAGAAGGTCTTGTTTGGACCTCCCGTCCACTTGAAAAGGCTGTAAAACAGCGCTTGAAGTACCGGTACGATAACCGTAAACATAAACAGGGCTACCGGTACACAAAGATACAGAAAAACATGCCATCTTTTAGGACGTATATAATCAGCCATGAAATTTCCCCTCGGTTTGACGGCGGGATTCCGTCTCAAGTCCCGCCGACACGGTTACTCTTTATCTTACATAGGCCGCCTGGGATTCCGCGGCAACCTGTTCGGGAGTTTTGGTCCCATTCAGCATTTCCTGTAAGCCGATGTTCATCACGCTTACCACCGCTCCGTCCATAAAGGAGTCGTAGATCTGGCAGATGGGGTTCTCGTTAAAGCGGTAGAAGTCGGCGGTAAAACTGTCGAATTTGGAGAGATCCACGTTATCAACCGCACACGCGCCGGTCTGGGCAAAGTTGTTGGCCAGGTATTCGGCAAATACCGGCCCGGTGATGGAGAGAATCAGGTCCTTGGCCAGTTCGAATTTTTCACCTGAAAGTTTCGGGTTAAGCACCAGGGCCATGCCGTTGCCTGCGGCGTGGGTTTTGGTAGTTGCCGTCGCGCCCGGGGGCTGGGGAATCACGGCAAACTTAATCCGGCTCTTGAGCTCAGGGGAAGCGTACTGCCCGATGTAGGTGATGTCCCAGTTACCGCAGATGACGGCGGCGGCTTGCCCGTTGACAAAGTAATCCCGGGCCACTTCGTTGTTTACCGCGTTAAAGTCTTTGTTGAATATTCCGGATTGGAAAACCTGTTGGGTAAACATGAGGGCATCAATGAAAGATTTATCTTCAAAGGAGGCGTTGTTTTTCCTATCGATAATGTTGAAGAACCAGTCGGAACCGGTAAACCGGTCCCCCACCGCGGAAAGCCAGGTGGAGTTAATCTGCCATTGGCCGCCATTCCCGAAAGCGAAGGTATCAATGCCCTTGCCCTTAAAATAGGCCACGGCTTTTTCCACATCTTCCCATTTTTCAGGAAAATCCGAAAAACCGGCTTCGGCCCAGAGTTGAGAATCGTAGGCCACAACGGTACAGCTGCCGGTGGCAAGAATCGGAATGCCGTAAATTTTTCCATCGACCCGGAAGGGCGCGAAAAGGCCATCCTTGTACTTCGAGCCGTGGGGGCTTGCCTTGATAATATCGTCAAGGGGAATCACCAGTCCGTTTGCGACCCATTCCTTGGTCCACATGCCCTGCATCAGCGCCACATCGGGAAGATCATCGGCGGATGCCAAAGTTGCGGTTTTTACCTTCCAACTGTCGTTATCAAGAACGGTTTGTTCAAGGGTAACATTAGGATGGGCTTTTTCCCATTCGGCAATGGCGTACCGGAAGGCTGTGGCCCCGGCGTTGCCGTCCCGTACTTCCTGCTCCGTTGAAAAATGATGAAAGGTAAGGGTTATCTTCTCCGCAACCTTCCCGGAGGAAGGCGCCGCTTCTTTTTTCTCGCAGCCGGTAAACAGAATACCAGCCGCCAACAGTCCGGCTGCAACAATAACAATAATCCAGCGTTTTTTCATTCTTCTCATACTCCCAAATAATAAAGTACCCGCAAAATCACTCTATGCGGCGATCAGTTTTCCAGTTCGACCCAGCGGCGTTCAATGACGGCGCAGGTAGCGTCCTTGGCGGCGGCGCCGCCCACATACGCTTGCATCGCCTCGCCAAAAGCCATATGGAAGGCGTCGGTGGAATAGATGATCGACAGGGGGGCGCTGCCCTCTTTTTCGACCATGTCGGTTCCCTGTTTTACCACTTCCATGTTTGGCAGGGTACTCACCACCACCGGCGGAACCACCTGGGCGATATTCACGAACCAGTTCTTTCCATAGTCAGAAGTGTACCACCAGTTGACAAAATCAAGCAGCTCTTTCTGATGCTTTGACCGGTTGCTTACCCGCATGGCCTGATCCGCCCCGGTAACGGCCTTGCAGTCCGCGGGATTGTTGGAGACCGGGTACCCGTCAAAACCGATTCGAAGATTGGGGTTCACCTTGAGGGCGTCCGCCTCTATCCACGCGCCCTGGCCGTTAGCCATGGCGGCCTCGCCCCGGGCAAAGGCGGCAATCTCGCTGTTCAGGTTGGTTTCCAGGGGCTTGTTATCCCCGTACTTCACCACCAGGTCGATGTACCGGAAAAGGTTATCATAGAGTACCGGATAGTCGGCCATTTTTGCTTTGCCGCCCTCAAACTTTTTGACCAGATCAACCGCGTCGCCGCTTGCGGTCCCGAAGAAATTCATGGCCGTATGTTTGAATACCCACCACTCAGCAAAGCCCGAGGTAAAGGGCTTAATCCCCAGGGCGGAGATCTTGACACAGGCGTCTTCCAGGGCATCCAGGGTCTGAGGGAATTCGGCGATACCCGCCCGCTCAAAGATGTCCTTGTTGTAGAGGATGCCGAAGAAGTTGCCCTTGATGGCAAAACCATAGGGGCCGGAGCCATCGGACAGGGCCTTCATGCTGTCTTTTACCGCAGGAAGCATGGTGTTCATCAGGGGCTGGCCGGAAAGATCCATACTGTACTCCCGGTACAGGTCTATCTCCTTGCCGGCGGTGCTGGTAAAGATGTCGGGAACATCCCCGGAATTCAACTTGGCCTTGAGCAGGGTTGGATAATCATCCTGGGTAGTCTCGTAGTTGATGGTTACATTGGGGGCCACCTTCTTGTATTCCGCGAGCAAGGCGTTGATGGCATCCGCGTATTCCGGCTGGGATATGAACATATACAGTTCAACCTCGCCGCCGACTGGCTTACCCGCGTCCTTCGCTCCACCGGCAAAAACACCCGCCGCCAGGCTCAGACCCAAAACCGCACACAATAATCTCTTCATTTTCCTTCTCCTCAAACTATAAATTTTTCCGGCATTTACAATACCGGGAATTTCCGCGTATTACCGGCGAAGGGGAAGTCTCCCCCTCACTCCAGCCGCCTGCGGCATCTTCCGCTGCCCCCTCTCCGGGGATCTGCCCCGCAACGCCCCCCGGCCCACCCACTTACCCTTTTACCGCCCCCGCCACTACCCCGGCAATGATGTTTTTCTGGAACAGGATGAAAAAGATGACTGACGGTAGTACGGTCAGGACCATAGCGGTCATGGCATAATGCCATTCGGTGTTAAACTGGCCGACAAAGGTATAGGCCGCCAGCACCAGCGTCTTGGTCTCGTTGGAGCGGTTTACCATCAACAGGGGAAGCAGAAAGTCGTTCCATATCCACATCACGTCCAGCACCACGACGGTAGACGTAACCGTTTTAAGCAGGGGAAAGATAATCACCCGAAAGGTATGAAAGGTTCCCGCGCCGTCTATATAGGAACTTTCGTCCAGTTCCCGGGGAATGGTGGACATGAAATTGTAGTAGATAAAGGCCGCCATGGGGATGCCGAACCCCCAGTACTGCACCCCAAGGCCCGCCTTGCTGCCGGCCAGATGCAGGACGCTCATGGTTTTAAGCAGGGTAATCATGATAGTTTGAAACGGGATGAGCATGGGGGTAATGATAAAAAGCCGGACAAAGGCCGTAAACCGGTTTTTCCGCCGGTGGAGAATGTACGCGGCCAGGGAGGAAAAGAAGACGATGCCCCCTATGCCGACGACGGTAATGATGACCGTATTACAGAACAGCAGCGGGTAATTCATCTTTTGCATGACCGTCCGGTAGTTTCCCGGCGCCCATACTTTGGGTAGGGCGATCACATTACTGACCACTTCGCCAAAGGGCTTGAAGGAGTTGATCGCCATAAGAAAGACCGGATATATATACGCCAAGGCGCAGAGGCTTACCGCCCCGATGAGCAGGCTCCGGTACACGCGCTGTTTCTGTTTTTCTCCCATAAACACCTCCTAATCAAGATCGCCGCTGCGGAAAACCCTGAGCACGATCTGGGTCAGGCCGAGGACTATGACAAAAAACAACAGCGATTCCGCCGCGCCCAGGCCGTAGCGGTTGTTCTGAAAGGCGTCCCGGTAAATGTTGAGAGTAACGCTGTAGGTAGACCCGCCGGGACCGCCCCGGGTAAGGGCAAGGATAATATCGAACACCTTGAGGGAGTTGGTCAGGGACATGAACATACAGGTAGCCACGGCGGGACTCAAGAGGGGCAGGATAACCCGCCGGAATTTTACAAATCCGGCGGCGCCGTCCACGATGGCGGCTTCCAGAACCTCCCGGGGCATGGCCTCAAGGCCGGCTATATATAAGACGATGTAAAACCCCAAGGACTGCCATACCCCCACCGACACTATCGAAAAAAAGGCCAGGCGGGACGTACCGAGCCAACTCCAATTAAAAAACGACCAGCCGGTCAAACTGAAAAAGGTATCAAAACCGGAAGAAAAGATAAACCGCCAGATAAAACCGACGATGGTCATGCTCATGATATAGGGGATGAAGAACATCCCCCGCAGGGTATTGGCCAGGGGAAACTTCTTGACTAAGGCCATTGCCAGGACCAGCGCCGCCGCATTGGTGATGATCATAAAAAGAACCGTATATTTCGCGGTAAAAATAAGGGATTTTAAGAAATCGCCCCCCAGGGAAAAAATCACCTTGAAATTCTCCAGCCCGATAAATTCAGGCTGCCGGGCTATGCCGTTCCATTTGGTCAGGGAATAATACCCGCTGAGTATAAAAGGTATATAAATAACCGCCGCCACCAGGATCATGGCCGGAAGGGGATAAGCCGCCGACTCAATTTTTTCAATCGTCCGCTTCTTCATACCGTCTTTTAACCCTCCCTATTTCCTGTTTTGCTCAGAATCGGAGTATTCAGAATATCATGCCTTTTTTGTAACTGTCAATTTGAAATGTCTCATCATGTACCTTGTGAAAAAAACGCCGCCGTTTTACAAAAAATATATCTCGCTGAAGAGGTCTGGGGATTACACGGATTTTGGGAGTTTGGAACCCCCCGAACCCCCGGAGTTTTAATCAACATATTCAATCGGAAAAACCGCCCGGTCCCTGGACAAAACCGTCTCGGAAAATATGGCCTGGGATTCTTTCAATAGTTGCTTCAGGTCAAATTCCGTATACCGGGGGCTGTAATGGATCAGGGCGAGCTTCTTTACCCGTGCGGCCAGGGCAATGCGGGCGGCTTGCTCGGCGGTCATGTGCTTCTTTTCCCGGGCGCTTGCCTCCAGCGCCCGCTCAAACATCCCTTCGCATACCAGAAGGTCCGATTCCACCACATCCCCGGCTATCTCCGGAAAGGCCAGGGTGTCGGTAACAAAAGAGAATTTCCTCCCCAGACGAGGGGGGCCCAGCACATCCTCCGGGCGGACATCCTTCCCGTCAGCGGCCCGCACCGCCTCTCCGCCCTGGAGCTTCGCCCAAAGAGGGCCCCGGGGTACTCCCAGGGCCTCCGCTTTTTGGGGGTGGAACTCCCCAGGGCGCATTTCCTCCTCCATCGCATAACCCATGCACGGTTTGGTATGCCGCAGAGGAAAAGCCCGGACATGAAAGCCCTCTCCTCGGTACACGATCCCCGGTCCGGTAATCTCCTTCACCACGATCTCGTAATTGATGTACATATCCAGAACCCGCCGGCTGGTTTCGATGTATTCGGCAAGCCGGGGAGGGCCTATGATGTAGAGCGGCTCATCCCGGTCCACTTGGGAGGACAGCATGAGGAGGCCGGGAATACCGGTAACATGGTCCGCGTGAGTGTGGCTTACAAAGATGGCGGTGATCTTCTTCCATCTAAGATTGAGCCGTCTGAGGGACACCTGAGTCCCCTCCCCGCCGTCAAAAAGAAAAAGTTCCCCTTCCCGCCTGAGCAGTACCGAAGTAAGAAAACGGTTCGGCAGGGGCATCATGCCTCCGCAGCCAAGGATAAAAGCTTCAAGATTCATCGTTTCTTTGCGCTCCGCAGTTGTTTCCGTATACCCCAGGCAGCATCAAAAAGGCGTTTCATCACCGGCCTGTAGGGATAGTCCCAGCTTCCGCACCGGTGGATGATGGTCCCTCCAAAGTTGGTTTTAAACCGGTAGAGCCCCGCCATGGGATGGTTGGAGTCATCCCGTGGCGGTATGCCGAAGAGATCGTATTCCCGGCAGCCCGCCGCCTGAGCCTCCTCCATGGCCTTCCACTGAAGGCCATAAGGGGCCATGAGGTTCCGCTTGTGATCTGAAGAAGCCCCGTAAAGGTACACCGCCTGTCTTCCCCGGATAAGCATGATAATCGCCGCCAGGTCCTCTCCCCCTTCACGGGCGATGTAGAGCCGGACATCGGGCCGCGCCCCCATTCCCTGAACGGACGCTCCCTGATACTCCCGGCTTAGGGAAAAAAGGGTCTGATAATAGGCAAGGCTGTGTATAGAGATGCCGTCCCGCCGGGCGGTCTCCTGAAAGAGGCCGTAAAACACCGGAAGTTCCGCATCCTCCGCCCGGCGCAGCGTAACGCCTTTTTTGGCGGCAAGCCTGACGTTGTAGCGTCCTTTGGGCTTCATGCTTTCCAGTACCGCTGCGGCCGGACGGTCCAGATCCACCAGTACCGAATCCGGGGGCTGCACGTCCGCAGCCGCACGGGTAAAGGGCTTTTCCAGGGGCGGGGGAAACGCCTCGGCGCCCTGAGTATACCAGGGAGGGTCAAAGCGGATAAAAGCGGCATCCCGGAAAAAGGGCCGCAAAGCCCCGGCAAGCTCCGCCAGAGCGCCTTGCCGGGAAACAGTGTTATGGAACAGTCCCTGTTCCATAAACACTCCCTGTTCATTTGGCAACTCCGGTCCCCAGGGAACGTAGGCAAACGAGAGGACCGGTCCCAGGGGCCTGCACAATACCAGGAGGGGCCGGACGCCCCCCGCTCCCCAGCCGGCGAGAAAGCCCCGGGCCTGCCAGCCAAACCGGGCCTTAAAGGTTCCCCAGAAGGCGGACTGCAAAAAAGAACCGGCGCCGTCGCAAACAGCCAGTTCCGCAGGGCTTAGACTTTTCAGGTACCGACCGGGGAGAGCTTGTTCCCGGAGGGACACTAATGCACCTCGCCCGCAGCTATGGCACGGGTATGGACGGGCGTACCGTTGAGGGTCAGGGCCTTGCCGCCCGCCTCCACGATGTAGTCCCTCACCAGAAGGGGGACGGTGAAGAAGGCGTCTATGACTATTTCCCCAGGAGGATTCCCAGGACCGGCCCCTTCAAGTTCCACCCTGGTCCCGGTGGGGACATCCCCGGCATCCAGGACTTCTACCTGCTCCGACCCGTCCTCCCGCTTACGGGAAGCGGCCAAAAGCATACCCCTGCTTTCCACCCCCCGGAGCTTGGCGGGCTTGAGGTTATAGGCCAGGATGATCTTCTTATTCAGGAGTTCCTCTTCTTTATAGAAGGGAACGAGCCCCGAAACAATGACCCGTTCTTCCCCGGCAATTTCCAGGGTCTCTATGTAGAGCTTATCCGCCTTGGGATGCCGCTCTATCTTGACAATCTGGGCAACCCGCAGGTCCAGAAGCGCGCCAAAGGCGGCGACTATGTCCGGCGGCGCGCCCGCTCCATCCGGCGCACTTTCGCCGGCCTGACGCTCCGCCCGGTCCTGCTGACTGCCCGAATACCGCTCCCGCAGAGCGTCTACCAGGGCGTCTTCCAGCCGGGAAAAGAGCACCTCGCTCGTTACGTGTTCGGGGATCTCCCCGTCCCGGCCTAAATCAGTCCAGGAAAGGGCCCCTCCTTTTGCCTGAAGCCGCTTCCCGAAAGTGTCCCGCCCGCCTATGGTCAGGCCGAAGAAAGAGGCGATCCGCCGGGACGCCGCAGGCATGAAAGGCTCAATCATCACGGCAATGTCCCGCACCACATAACAGAGTTCCCGAATCAGGGTCTCCGCAGCGGGGGGATCCTCCGTGCGCTTCCGCCAGGGCTCGGCCTCCTGGAAGGTCTTGTTGGCGTAAGAGGAAAGCTCAAAAATCATCCTGAAGGCATCCCGGAGCTCTGACCTTTCCAGCTTGTCCGTGATCTCTCCTTCCATTTTTTTGACGCCCTCCCGGAAGGCGGACAACTCGGGGCTTAAAGGGATGTCCCGTCCGGGGATAACGCCGCCGTAGTAGCGGGTAACAAAGGCCAAGGCACGGTTCACCAGGTTCCCCAGGTTCCCGATGAGTTCGCCATTCACCTTTTCCTGAAAATCCTTCCAGGTAAAGAGGGCGTCCGCCTTTTCCGGGCGGTTGTAAAAGATGTAAAACCGCCAGACATCGGCGTCTATTCCGGTTTCCATCACATCCGTACCAAAGACCCCCACGCCTTTGGACTTGGAGAATTTACCGCTTTCGTAGTTGAGATATTCGGTACTGGACATGTGGTGCAGCATGGTCCAGGCATCCCCGGTTCCCAGCAGACTGGAGGGGAAAATCACCGTGTGGAAGGGGATGTTGTCTTTCCCGATAAACTGAAAGAGTTCCACGTCTTCGGGGTTTTTCCACCAGTCGTCCACGAATTCGCGCCAGTCCCTCCCTGTTTCCGCCCCCAGGTTTCCGGTGATGGAGATATACCCGATGGGAGCGTCAAACCAGACGTAAAAGACCTTGTTTTCGTACCCCGGCTTGGGTACCGGAATCCCCCATTTAAGGTCCCGGGTAATGGCCCGTTCCCGGAGGCCGTCCCGGATCCATGCCTCCGTCATGCGGAGGGCGTTGTTGGCCCAGGCCCCCTTTACCGAGGCTTCCGTGATCCACGCCTCAAGCCGGTCCTTTAACTGCGGAAGGTCTATGTAGAGGTGCTTCGTGGGTTTAATCGCCGGAGTGGAACCGCAGCTTGAACACCGGGGATCTTTAAGGTCTGTCGGGTCCAGGAGCTTCCCGCAGGACTCGCACTGATCCCCACGGGCTTCGGTATAGCCGCAGTGGGGGCAGGTCCCCCGGACATAGCGGTCCGCCAGGAACCGTCCGCAGGAATCGCAGTAGAGCTGCTCTATGGTCCGCTCCGCGATATAGCCCTTGGCATCAAGTTTTTTGAAGATACCCTGAACGATTTCGGTCTGAATGGGAGTGGAAGTCCGGCCAAATTTATCAAAGGCGATATGAAACCACTCATAGATCCCGGCATGGATGGCGTAATACCGGTCGCAAAGTTCCCGGGGGCTTATCCCTTCAAGGGCCGCGCGGGTCTCGGTAGCGGTCCCGTACTCGTCGGTACCACAAACGTAGAGGGTATCGTATCCCCGGAGCCGGCAGAACCGGGCAAAGGCGTCGGCGGACAAAACCTGGATGAGGTTTCCCAAATGGGGAACGTTGTTAATATACGGAAGGGCCGAGGTAATGAGTTTGCGCTTCATGATTTTTACTATACAAAATGGCTTTCCCTCTGGCAAGTATACGCGTTGCCTAATAATTAATCTAGTACCTTGATTAGGCTAAAAGTTCCGCTATAGAATTACCCTGCCCATAGGAGGGGTAATCAGTATGAGGGGAAAAGTTTATCGGGTACATTTAACGGAGGACGAAAAGAAGCGGTTGGAGGAGATCATCAGCAAGGGGGTACACCCGGCGCGGCAGGTAAGGCGTGCCCATATACTCCTGTTGTTGAACGAGGAGGAAGGGAAGCCTGTTACGGAACAAAGCGAAA
>JAIRLK010000031.1 GCA_031259515.1 Treponema sp.
GACGGGGTTTACGTGTCCCTCTCCGGCAAGATAGGCAGCATGGGCCTTATCGAGCGGGAGAACGCCACCATCCTCAACGCCGCCCTCTACGGCGTGGCCCATAGTTTTACCGAGGGCTGTGTGGACAGCCTGCGGGATCAGGGGATAAAAAACGCGGAAGTTTACTTCTCCCAGAACGACGGAACGCTGATGGGCATGGAAACGGCCCGGAAATACCCTATTCTCACCATTGCCTGCGGGCCTACCAACAGCATCCGGGGCGCAAGCTACCTTTCCCGGCTCTCAAACGCCGTGATCATCGACATAGGGGGAACTACCACGGACTTTGGCATTCTGCAAAACGGTTTTCCCCGGGAAAGCGGCGTGGCCGTTACCATCGGCGGGGTACGGACCAACTTCCGTATGCCCGACGTTATCTCCATAGGGCTGGGAGGCGGGAGCATAGTCCGGGAAAAGGACGGCGGCGTTACGGTGGGGCCGGACAGCGTGGGCTACCGGCTTACTGAAAAGGCCCTTGTTTTTGGCGGCGATACCTTAACCGCCACCGATATTGCCGTGCGTTTGGGGCTGGCCCGGGTGGGGGATCCGGCGAAAGTCGCCGGTATCGATCAGGGGTTAGCCGAAAAAGCCCTGGCCCGGATTGTCGAGATGGTGGAAGATCACCTGGATTCGATGAAGACTTCCAGCGAGGCGGTGGATGTGGTCCTCGTGGGGGGTGGTTCCATCCTGCTTCCGGACCGCATTGCCGGGGCAAAGAAGCTGTACAAGCCGGATCATTTTGCCGTTGCCAACGCTATAGGCTCGGCTATCTCCAAGGTAAGCGGGGTTTACGAGAAACTTGTCTCCTACGATGAAACGACCCGGGAGAAGGCCCTGGAAGCGGCCAAAACCGAAGCCATAGAGTTGGCGGTTCGGGCGGGCGCCCTGCGGGAGACGGTTGAAATCATTGATGTTGAAGACGTGCCTCTGCAATACCATGTGGGTAACACCTGCCGGGTTAAGGTAAAGGCTGCGGGGGAATTGGGATAGTTCTGTTTCTAAGGCGCGTTGCCCGAAACTCCACGGCATTTATCGGCAGGGCTATTTTCGGTGGGGGGACCGGGGGGTTCTAAATCCCCCGGCGGGGGTTTGGGGCGGAGCCTCCAACGGGGTATTGCGGGGTAAGTCTGCCCCCTTCACTGAAAGATTACCCGCAGGTACGTTGACAGCGCGGGGATGTAGGTAACGAGCAGCACTACCGCCAACTGAATGAGCAGGAAGGGGAACACGTTCCGGCATATTTCGGTAAAAGGCTTCTTGAAACGGTAAGCGGCAAGGAAAAGGTTCAGGCCCACAGGCGGCGTCAGGAAGCCAACTTCAAGGTTGACAATAAAGATTATCCCCAGGTGTACCGGATCGATGCCGTAGGCCAGCCCTAAGGGGACGACTAAAGGCAATACAATCAGTATCGCGGAGAAGATGTCCATAAGGCAGCCGACGACAAGCAACGCGAGGTTTAAGAGCAGGAGGAACACGAAGCGCGAGTTGATTGCGGTCTGCATCCAGCGGGCGAAGTTTTCCGGGGCCTGGGTGTCCACGATGTAATAGGAAAGCGCCTGGGACATGGCGAGTATGGACAGTACGCCGCCTGTGATGGGAATTGCCTTGAGCAGCACGGCGGGAAGTTCCCTGATTTTGATTTCCCGGTGGACGATAACTTCCACGATGAACACGTAGATGACCGCGATGGCGCTGATCTCGACCAGGGAGAACACCCCCGAAAAGTATCCGGCGATAAGAATGACGGGAAGGAGTATCTCGAACAGGGAACCCCGTACCGCCAAAGCTGATTTCTTCAGGCTAAAGCGCTCCACGGGGATTTTTGTCCTCACCGAGGCGATTATTCCGAAGATCGCCACCGCCGCGACCAGGATGAGGCCGGGGACGACACCGCCCGCAAAGAGGAGGCGTATGTCGGTCTGCATGGTGGCCCCGACAAGGTTGATGGGGAGGCTTGGGGGAAAGAGGAGGCCGATGCTCCCGACGGAGGTGAGCAGCCCGATGGAAAACCTGTTGCTGTATTTGGAGTGTTCCGAAAGGATCGAGTAGAGTATCCCCCCCAGGGCCAGGATGGTTACCCCGGAAGCGCCGGTAAAAGAAGTAAAAAAGGCGCAGATAACGACTGTCGCGATAATCATGCCGCCGGGAAGCCAGGAGAAGAGGCTGCGGAAGGCAAGCACAAGCCGCTCCCCGGCCCGGCTTTCCGAAAGCAGGAATCCCGTAACGGTAAAGAGGGGAATGGCGATAATGCTGTTCTGGGTCAGGGCCGTGTATATCTGGTTTACTACAACGTCAATCTCGCCCCCGGAAGCCTGGAGCAAGAGCAGCGCGAGGCCCCCGATAACCACAAAGAGCGGCGCTCCCGAAAAAGCCGCCACAAACAAAATAACTACCGCAGGGACTTTCGCGTAATAGACCAGGGCGTACTGGAAATCAATGACCTTATAAACGGCGTCGGGAATGTCGAAATCCCAGATAAATTTGCCGAGCGCGGGCAGGGACATCCACGCCCCCAGAAGAGAGGCAAGCAGCGGGATCGCCCATACAACAGCGCCCGTGAACTTCCGCCGCAGCAACGCCGCCGCCTGCCGGACAAAGCGGAAGGCCATTACCCCGTAGCCCAGCGGAAGCGCCAAGGCGTAAACACGGTCGGAAACAAGGCCGATGATCCTTCCCGAAAGCCCTATCCTGATAAAGGAAGGAGTCGACAGAGCGACAATGGTAAGGATAAAGGCCGAAAGAACATGGGTTCCGATGGCGCACCAGTTTTTCACTTTTTCGGGCAGTATTTGGATAAGGGAAATGGAAAGGTGTTCGGATTTTTTCGTGGTAATCATGCCGGAAAAGAGGCCGATGGCCAGAAGCATCTGCTCCATGAGCCAGGAAGAGTTGGGCACCCCGGTTTTGAACACGAGCCGCGCCACGACTTCTGCGGCGGGAATCATGGTCAGGAAAAACAGGGAACAATAACACAATCCCTGTTCGATGATCCACAGCCCGCTTGCGGACACGCTTGCGGGCGTTTTCTTTTCGGGAAGGGCGGCATTCATTTTATCTTATACCCCGGCGCTCTTTTAGAATCGCGCTGATCTTTTCAAACATATCCCGGTCCAGGGCGGTCCCCAGCAACGCCGGATACGAGCGCTCAACATCGTCATACCACGCCTGATCCTGAGCGGGGCTAAGCTGTTTGATTTCCAGCCCGTAGCGTTTCATGGTATCAATAGCTTCATTTTCAAGGCGCTGTATTTCCCCGTCCAGTTCCCGCTCTATCTTTTTGGCGCTTGCAATAATCTGATCACGGTAACGCTCCGGAATGGCCCGCCACGCCCTGCGGTTTAAAACAATCCCCCCTACCACCGGGGCGACCGCGATCGACGTCATGTATTTTGTGATTCCGAATATCTGCCTGCCTGCGACCGCGACGGGGCTTTGATACACCGCGTCGATCCTGCCGCTGTTCAGCGCCATGATAATTTCGGAACCGTCTACCGGAACCACCGGATAGCCGATAGTCTTGAAGGCCTGTTCCATTTCGGGTTCATCGGGATTGGTGCCTGTTTTAAGTTTTTTTAAGTCCTCAGGGAGGATCACCGGCGATTTGGCAAATATCCTTACCCATCCCGCCTTGGACCACGCGAGGGTAAAAAATCCTTTTTCGTTGATTTTCTTTTCCAAATCGGGTTTTAAGTCTTCCAGCACCGCGTTTAACTCGTCTTCGCTTCGGATCAGAAACGGGCAGCTCAGGGTCAGCATCTCCGGGCTTATCGCCTTGAGGCCAAAGGAACTCAGTACCGCCCCTTGTATTTGATTCAAGCGGAGCTTCCGCACCACATCGGCCTCGGTCCCCGCCACCCCGTTGTGGTAGACAACCAGTTCCACCTCCCCCTCGCTGATCCCGGCCCACTCTTTGGCCAGTTGGTTCAGCTTGACCCCCCAAGGGGTATTTTCCGGAACCATAGAGGCAAGTTTGATGGTGATCTTTCTCCTTTGCGCATGGGTTTCCGGCGCTCCCGCAAAACTCAAGACAAAAATCACGGCAAAAAACAGGCAAAAGTTCTTTTTCACTAAATTCTCCTCGTTTCTCCTTTCCATGCGGTATCTCCCCGCCGCGCGCCGGGACGCGGTATCATGCTGCTAGAAACAGGCTATACCCGGCGGCGTATCGCGTCAAGACCTTCGCCTGGGATCCTGTCGAACTCGCGTTAATTACCGTAAAATCACTGAGGCGGCAAAGCGAAAGATAGCGGAGATTTTATTGGAAAGGATGTTCTGAATCGAATCGGTACGGTCAAACAAGGCGGTTTTTACCAGAGGCCCGAAGCGGGGGACCATATCGTTTACAAAATCGAGTTTTAGCAGAATATCCGGATTTCCCCAGTGTACTTTAAACGATACGAAGTTGCCGTTCCGGGTAAATTCCAAAGAGGCATCCCAAAAAAAACGCTTCCGTAAGTTTGGAGAATATGATCTCTATCTGTTTATCGTATTCTTTGCTGGAATTTACAAAGAAATCCAGATCATCCGAATAACGGTGACGGTAATAGACGCGGCTAAGTGCGGTTCCCCCGGTTAGAAAAAAA
>JAIRLK010000046.1 GCA_031259515.1 Treponema sp.
CCGCGTTTCATGACGACAAGAGTATCGCACATGCCGATGAGTTCCGGCAGTTCATCGGAAAAAACGATGATGGAGACTCCCTGTTCTTTTGCTTTCAGCATCTCCTGGTAAATATAGGATTTAACCCCCACATCCACGCCCCTCGTGGGACAATCCAGGAAAAGCATTTCCTTGTCCTGGATCATCCAGCGGCCCAGGTTTACCTTCTGTCGGTTACCCCCGGAAAGGCCGCTTACGAGCTGAGTAACGCCGGTGGTTTTAATATCGAATTTTTTGACAACCTTTTGACTCTCTTCCCTCTGAAGCCTGGGACTCAGAAAGCCCATCTTCCCCTTGGTCAGTTCCACCGCCGGAAGGCAGACATTGTTCAGGATCGTATCGACCACCATCAGTGCCTGTTTGTCCCGGTCCTTTGGAACATAGCCGATTTTTGCCTTCATGGCTCCCAATGGTGTCTTGATGACCGTATCATCTTTCATAGCCCGCACGATCCCGCCCTTTACTTTGCGTAGTCCAAAAAGGGATTCGGCCAGCTCATGGATACCCGCGTCCGAAAGGCCGCAGAAACCGAGGATTTCCCGCCGGTGCAGATCAAAAGATACGTCATGAAAAAAAGCGGATTCCAGATGTTCAACCTTTAGGACAATCCCGTCTTCAAAACTTTCCGTTTTTTCACTGCGGTAATAGGATCCGCTCAGTTCCCGTCCCACCATGAGGCGCTTGACCTCTTCCGGGGTGGTTTCCACGCTTTGACGTTCGGTAACTATTTTACCATCCCGCATGATGGTGATACTGTCACAGAGTTGAACCATTTCCTCAACATCATGGGTTACCATCAACACCGATTTTCCGGCGGCCTTTATTTTTCCGATAATGTCTACAAGGATACGCCGGTAATTCAGGGAAAGCACCTGGGTAATTTCATCCAGAATCAGGAGACAGGGCTCTATGGAAAGTGCGCGGATCAGCTCAACGATTTTCTTTTCTTCAATAGTGAAGGAGCCGGTCATTTTACCGACAGGAAAACCGCAGAACCCCCACTTCTCAAAAAGATCGGACGCCTCTCTGAAAAGGTGTTTCATGTCCATAATACCGAACCTGGTAAACTGTCCGGTCCTGCCGAGGAAAACATTTACCCCTGCGGGAAGACCGTCCACAAGGCCAAGTTCCTGAACCACGATGCCGATTTTGTTTTTTGCCGCGTCCAAGGGTGTCAGGGGCGTATAAGAAACAGCGTTCAGTGTCATGGAACCGTCATCCGGCAGAGCAATGCCGGCGATGATTGAAATGAACGTCGATTTGCCTGAACCGTTTTCTCCGATAAGGCCCCGGATTTCGCCGGGATTGATCGTGATGGACACATCAACATTGGCATGGGTGGGACCGAAATACTTTTTGATATGTTCGGCGGAAAAAATCGGCTTAATGGAATTTTGGTTTGTCATTTTACCACCCCGTCAAAACGGCGCTGGGATAAAATTCCGCATATTATCACGCTGCCCCCCATGACAACCTGCTGCCATGTACCTGAGGGAACCCCCAGCAGGGTAAGAACATTGAAAATAGAAGTAATTATAACGGCGCTGATCACCGCTCCTATAATAATATTAAAAATTTTTTCCAGCGCCTTGGCAAGAAGATATGCCGCCAAGGGGGTAAAGATACTTGTTATCGACTGCAGACCGGTAGATGCTCCTACCCGGCCGCCGTAACTTTCATTAACCGCCGCCCCAAAACCGGCAAAAACACCCGCGCAGAGGGCAGCAAGCATTATGGTTTTATTGATGTTTATGCCCATCATCCGGGCCACCCCGGTGTTTGACCCCACAGCCCTCAAGCCAAAACCGATAGAGGTACGGTTAAAAATGATATATGCCGCTAATAGAGCCGCCCCAAGAACAACCAGATTCCAGGGAGGATTACCCAGTTCCCTACATACTGCATCCAGGCTGACCACCTGCCTGCCTATTTTAACCCGGGATGCGTTATACATCGCTCCAATCGCTTCGTAGATCATCGCGATACCGAGTCCGAAAATCCATGAAGGAATTTTTGTGACAAGCATCAATTTGGTGTTTAATAAAACCAGGAGTACCGTAACAGTCACGGAACCGGCGATAAGACCAAAATATCCCAGATAAAAATTTACCGCCAATATCCCCCCCGCATTGCTGGCCAAAATCAAAATAGCCCCCAAGGAAAGATCCATAAAACCCATGGTAATTAAAAAACAAAAGGTAAATACAAGAAATGTGGTTACCACCGAGGCGGAAAGTACAAAGAGAATATTGGAACCTGTAAGGAACTTTCCGCCGGTAAGAAAATGAAGAACGATATAGATCAATACTATGGCAGCCACTGTTAAAATCGTAACAACAATCGGATTCTGATTATCATTTTTCTGTTTTTTGCTGTCCATAGAACCTTCTGAATACAACAGATAATTCCTGGGCTCCGCCAGGATGGCTATAAAAAATAAAAAGGTACGGAATCTCCGTTCCGTACCTTCTGGGACAAAATTACTGTTTTCTGGCTGCGTCCAGTTCGGCTTGGGAAAGAAGTCCCTGCTTTACCTTCGCGTCAAGACGGGTGTTAATGTTATAGTTGGCTAGGGTATTCTTGAAGACATCTACCGTCACATTGGGACCAACCCAGGAACGCATCTCGTCAGGAGAAAAGGGCTGTTGCTGGAGCCAATACTTGTCATACAGTCCGATAAGATTGGAAGGAAGGGTCATAACCGGAACCACCAGGCGGGGTGCTCTACCATTTTCTTTAATTTCATTACCTCGGAGAGCGTTGACAAGCAGGGCCGTGGCAAAATCCACATTGACCCAGTGGGCTCCGTTTCCGGCTGCTACCTTCCCATTCTTAAGGCCGTCCAGAACCGAAGGGTCCAAGTCGGTAACAAATACCTTTGCGTTCATGCCGGGATGTTTTGCCACGGCTTCCAGAACGCTGGTACCCACGTCACCGTTAGTAGCGTAAATACAATCCGCGTCAGGATGGGCCGTAAGGGTATCATTGGACCGGGTTAGGGCACTTTGAAGATCCACCGGACCGTATGCCTGGGCCAGAACGGTACCACCGCCCTTGGTGAAGGTTTCCGTAAAACCGGTGGTCCGGGCGGTATGGGTAGTGTCTCCCCGTTCACCGGTTATCACCACCGCCTTTTTAAGGCCCAATTCCAGAGCATGAGTCCCAAAGTTGGCGCCGGTACCGTAGTCAACAGTAGCGGCAATACCTTTGTAATAAGGGGAACTCACGACTTGAGCCAAGGTTTCATCAGAAGGCATGTGATCGAAGAACACAAAGGGGATTCCGGCATCGGTACATTTTTTTGCTACTACCGGGAACAGGGTATCGACAATGCCGAAAAACACGACCCCGTCCACACCGGCGTTGATCATATTATCAACGTTGTACGCCGAATTCTCCGATTTCCCCTCGTCATTCAGGATGTAGGGTTCTATATCCAGAGCGGCACAGGTAGCCTTGAAACTATTTTCCAGAATATCAAGGGAATAGTGGCCCTGTAGGTAGTTATTGAATCCGATAACCAGTTTTTTGCCGGCCTTTGGCCCGGACTGTGCACCGCCGCCGGCAAAGACAAAGCCTGTCAAGGTGAAAACCAAAGCGATAGCCATAATAATTTTTTTAGTTTTCATGCTTTACTTCCTCCTAAAGAATTAAAAACTGTTTATTTGCACTTGGTAAGGCGCAATAATAATACACCAAACAGCTCCGTAACACGGAGCCGAATGGTTAGTGACTTTATCATACAATAACCTTTCTTAAGGGTGCTATCATATTTGAAAAAAGATTCTATCAAATATGGACAAAAAATGACAAATAATATATAATTTGGATCAAATTACCGAATAAATTTGACAAAGAAAACAATCCATGTCAGGATGTTTCAGAGAAGTCATGAATCTTAAACAGAAACGCCTTGCCAATACACCCAAAGCCGTCAAGCTCCTGAATCGCCTCAATCTGGAAGAAAAGGTCCGCCTCATGAGCGGGTCTACCAAGGTGGAAGACCTGTTGGGACCTTTGGTATCTAAAGGCAGCCATTACAATGAAAGCCCCTACCCTGCGGGAGGTTCCGAAAAGATCGGCCTCCCCCCGCTGATGTTTTGCGACGGCGCCCGGGGAGTAGTCTGCGGCACCGGCAAAAGCACCTGTTTTCCCGTTTCCCTCTGCCGGGGAGCCGGTTTTGATCCGGTTCTGGAAAGAAAGATCGGAAAAGCCATCGGCAGGGAAGTCAAAGCTTGGGGAGGGAACCTCTTTGCCGGGGTATGCGTCAATTTACCTTGGCATCCCGGATGGGGCCGGGGGCAGGAGACTTACGGGGAAGACAGCTTTGCCTTGGGAAAGATGGGGGCCGCTCTCGTGGAAGGAGTGCAAAGTGAACAGGTTATGGCCTGTGTCAAACATTACGCCTTTAATTCCATGGAGATAAGCCGTTTTAAGATAAGCGTAGACTGCGATCCCCGGACGGAACGGGAAGTATTTCTGCCCCATTTTAAAGACTGCGTTGATGCTGGCGCATCCGCTGTTATGAGCGCTTACAACCGCTTCAGGGGAGACTGTTGCGGGCAAAATGAGTATTTGCTTCGCCGAGTCCTCAAGGAGGAATGGGATTTTGACGGCTTTGTGTTGAGCGATTTTATTTCGGGCATTAGTGATACGGTCCAAGCGGCAAACGCGGGGCAGGATCTGGAGATGTGCTGTACCATCCACTTTGGGGACAAACTTATACAGGCGGTACGGGACGGGCTTGTAGATGAAGAACGGATTAACGATTCAGCTCTGCGCATTATAAGGACGGTCATCACCTTTGAAGAAGGACAGAAAAAAGTTGAGACCCCTCAAAAAGTTTTGGGATGCAAAAAACACCGGACCTTGGCCCTTCAATCCGCCAGAGCGGGCATAACCTTGCTGCAGAACCGCCGTCATGCCCTGCCCCTGAACCCCCGGAAGCTTAAACGGTTGGCCCTGATTGGCCGGCTGGGGAACCGCGAAAACTTGGGGGACAACGGATCAAGCAAGGTGTTTCCGGCCCATACGGTTACTATTCTTGAGGGCCTTGAAAAAGCGGCGCCGGATACGGAGATTGTTTTTTATGCGGGAACCAATACTGAACACGGAAGAAATCTGGCCCGGGAATCGGATGCCGTTATCTTTGTGGCGGGATATGATCATCTGGACGAGGGGGAGTATGCCTGCGGCGAAGGTCCCCATGCAAAATCTACCGGAGACCGCACCAGTGGTCTTTCCCTTCATGATGATGAAATAGAGATGATCCGCAACGCCGGACCGGAGAATAAAAGGTCCGCCGTGATCCTTATCGGTGGTGGTACGATTCTGATTACCGATTGGAAAGACTCTGTTTCTTCTATACTGATGGCGTATTATCCGGGACAGGAAGGGGGAACGGCGATTGCGGAAATTCTTTTGGGGGAGCTCAGTCCCGGGGGGAAACTTCCCTTTGTCCTCCCCATCAGGGAAACGGATCTTCCCCGGATCCAATGGGACACGGAAAATCAATGGTACGATTATTATCATGGTTACCGAAAACTGGAAAAAGAAGGTACGGCGTCCCTCTTGCCCTATGGGTTTGGCCTTTCCTATACTTCGTTCAAGATAAGCCGCCCCTGTTTTGAAACCGATGGCAAAATTATCACCGCGTCCTGTACCGTACAAAATTCCGGCGCTATGGAAGGCGATGAAGTGATACAAATGTATGCCGGTTTCAAAAATTCAAAGATTGACCGCCCTGTAAAAACACTTTGCGGATTTTCCAGGGTACACTTAAGAATGCGGGAAGAAAAGAGGGTTCTTATATCATGCCCGGTAGAAAAACTCAAGTTTTACAATACAGCCACAGGAATCTTCGAGCTTGAGCACATGAAATACGAAGTGTATATAGGGACATCCTCCGCGGATAAGGACTTATTTTCAGGGAGTATTAGACTCTAATTTAAGGAAAGAGGTATTATGAGTAGTATTTTTGAATCGGTGGAACACAGAAGAGCTTATCCCGCCAATGTTTTTGTGGTAAACTTGGGAAGCTCCCGATTGCATTGGCATTTTGATTATGAACTTATGGTCATATTAAAAGGGTCCCTACAGGTATTTTGCGGACCTGAGCCATACAGCCTGCATACCGGCGATATTGTACTGTTCAACAGCATGGTGATCCACGGCCTTAAGCATACCGATGAGGATAATCTCAGTCTTTTTATACAATTTCCCCCTTCCCTTTTTGATTCCGTATTAAATCATCAGCAACAATACTATTTCTACCTGAATAGCACCGAAAAAAACTTTACCCCCCGCCTGCCCTATGAACATTTTACAAAATTGGCAGTTAATATCGGCATATCGGGGAGACAGCACGGTATTGCAGCGGACCTCCGGACCCATGCGTTGATCCAAACGCTGATTGCCGATCTGGTTGAATATACCGAGTTCGATATACATAGCGGTCACCATGCTAACGGCATCGACAGTATCGGCGAACTGGTTTCCAATGTCTGCCTTTACATTGATAATAATATTCAGGATGAGAATCTGGCAGAATCTACAATAAAGCACTTCAAGATCAATGAAAAAACACTGTACCGTTATCTCAAAGGAACCACCGGTCAAAGCCTTAAGGGACTGATCAATGCCGCCCGCATAGAGAAATCAAAACAACTGCTTCGGGAATCGGACAAATCACCGGCAATTATTGCGGACGAATGTGGTTTTTATAACGAAGTAACTTTTTACCGCGTGTTTAAGAAGGAAACAGGGATAACCCCCAGAGAATTCCGCCGGGGCGGCAGCAGTCTTTTTATGGCACCCAGTGTCAGGGGCTACCTGAACTCCGATGAACATATTATCGCGAATTTGCTCTATCAATATGCGGAAAATGTTGATATATCGAATATCGTCTCAATACCGGTGAGTCAAAGATAGAAAACTATCATATGAACAGCCCATAGACTACCGAAGATCATAATATACAAAAAAAGCCGCCCGGAACAATCTCCGGACGGCTCTTTTATCCGCTATCTGCTATTTGTCAAGTTCCTCCCCCGGAAGCCGCCTTGGTTTTCAGGATCACCATGTTCCCCGCAGACCGGGTAACAAGAAACCCGTCCCGCTTGCGGAACCACAGCAACAGTTCTCCGTACTGCATACTTTCCGTGGTCTGGTCAAACTTTTTTATCTCTATCCCCTTCCGGTCCCCGTGCTGGATGCGCTTCGGATTCATAAAGATGCGAACGGGGTGTTGGTCGGTGGTTAAAAATCTTAAATAAACGCCTATGTTCCCCCTGTCCGTGTCGTCCGTGTTTTTTTCAGATCAAAGCCCCGCTCACCGCTTTTTCTCCAGCGCGCTGAACAGCGCCGCCAGCAGCTTTTTGAAAAAGCGGATTATCCTGTTGAGCAGGCGGCGGAAAAAGCCGGGGTTTTGCAGTCGGTATATCTTTTGGGTGGCTTCGGATACCTCTTCCATGCTGAAATCCCGGCGCTGTATATTTTCCTCAACTTCCAGTTCAAGCTGTTCAAGCTCCCCGGAAGTTTCGGAAACAACCGCGTTGATGGTTCTCCAGCCAAGCAGTTTGGCCGCTTCAAGCCGTCTGCCGCCGGCGATGAGTATACCCTTCCTGCTGATTACAATGGGGCTGATCTGCCCGTAGATTTTAAGGCTCTCAGCAAGGGCCCCTATATCCCCCATGTCTTTGCGGATTCGTTTTTTTACAATGATATCCTTAATTGGAACCTGCATAGCCTGCCTGTTTTTAGTCAAGGAGGGGATTGTAGGAAGGCATCTCCCATCCGCCCTCCGGATCGTCGTCATACAGCGCCGGAGAGGCCCCAACCGGTTCGTCCGTTATTATTTCTTCGGCCGCGCCGCTTGCACCGGTAAGTATACCCTCTTCCGCCGTCTCCGTGCCGGCCGCAGGAAGCGGAAGAGCCGGCTCTCCTGTTTGGATTTCCGGTTCCGGCAGCGGCATTGCGGGAAGGGGATTGGTATTGTTGAAGGGCCGGGAAAAACCGCCCTGTCCGGTGTTTTGGGAATTGGCGCCGCTGTTTGCGGAGCTGTTGGTCCGGCCGCCGCTGTTCCGGTTATTCTGACTGCGCTGATTGGTCTGGTTCCCCGGCGCAGGATCATCCCGCAGTTCAGGGGGCAGGTCCAGGGTCGGCATGGTATTGCGCTGATTGGTCTGATTCCCCGGCGCGGGATCATCCCGCAGTTCGGGGAAGTCCAGGGGCAGGGCCGGCAGGGTATTGCGCTGATTGGCCTGATTCCCCGGCGCGGGATTATCCCGCAGTTCGGGGAGGTCCAGGGGCAGGGTCGGCATGGTGAGGGAGCCCAGCAAAAGGTCCTCTTCCATTCCGAGCACGCCGCCGCCTGAAACACGGAAAGACATTCCCGCCGGCAAGGAGGCGCTGCCGCCGCCGTGCATGTCGCAGTACTGGGTCGGCTGGGTTCCTTCCAGGAAGGGAAGCGTAACCTCCCCCTCGTTGCAGGACGGGGTTTTGAGCAGCCCCGATTTGGCGCAGACCGTTACGTCAATAATTCCCGTGGCGGGCCGCACAAAGTCGCGGCGGGGCAGGCCCTGGTGAATTTCCCGCATGTAGTCGCCCCAGACCGGGCCGGCCAGGGTGGAGCCGGTAAGTTCGACACCCAGGGAGTTGCCGGGCTTGTCAAAGCCGAACCATATTGCCGTGGAGTAATAGGGGCTGTAACCTACCGCCCAGGCGTCCGACCAGTTCTGCGGTGTTCCCGTCTTGCCCGCCACCGGCATTCTGAAAGATTTGCCGTTTTCGTCCTTAAACGTAAACTTTGATCCCCAGCCGGCGCCGTTGGCCAGCGTTCCCTCTTCCACGGTTTTTTCGAGTATCTTCGTCATGATGTAGGCGTTCTGGGGACTTATCACCTGTACGGCGCTGCCCATGCGGCGCTGCCGCAGGCGCACGTCCCGCTCCACGTCCAGCGCCACCCTGCCGTTGCGGTCCTCCACCGAGCGGATAGCGATGGGCGTTACATCACGGCCCTGGTTGCCGAAAACCGCGAAGGCCCGCGCCATTCGTAGCGGCGAGGCAGAGATAATGCCCAGGCCCAAAGGATACACACGGGGGAAAGTCCGCCGAATTTGGGCCGGGTCGGTAATTCCCAAAAGCGCCGCCGCCCGGTCAATGGCGGCGTCAAAGCCGATGGTATCCAGCACCTTGAGGGACGGCACGTTCATTGAGTGGGCGAGGGCGTTGTAGAGCAGCACCGAGCCTTTCCATTCGCCTCTGAAGTTTAGGGGAATATAGGGAGTGCCGTCCTCGTTGTGAAACACGACCGGCACGTCGTATATGAGGGAGGCCGCGGTGAGCTTACGGCTGTCTATAGCCGCCGAATAGTACAGGGGCTTGAAGGAAGAACCGGGTTGGATGTTGCCCTGCGTGGCCCGGATCAGCTGGTTCGATTCGTCGTATTTGGAACCGCCGATAATGGCGGTAATATAACCGGTTTCGTTTTCAATGGAGATCAGCGCCCCTTCGACCACGTTCTGCTCGGTGTTTACCTTGAGGTTGCTGAAGCCGGTATTGGTAATCACTTTAAGGTCCTGGATGCCGAAGACCATGGCCGCCATATCCACAATGGGGTTAATGGTTTTCGTATAACGGGAGAGGGCCTTCTGTTCGTTCTGTCCCGCCGCGGTTGCGTGAACATCGCCCAGATCAAAGGCGAGGGTTAGCAGCTCCACGATGGGGATATAGGTGCGTTCGGCCTGCGCATAGCTGCGCGTTTTGGAGCGGGCAAATTCCCTGTTTGCCCTGGCAAGCCCCTCGGCCATAAATTTCGCCCCCGCCTCCTGGTGGCGCAAGTCCAGCGTGGTAAGCACCGAGTATCCGTCCCGGTAATAGTCCATCGTGCCGTACATCAGCCCGTCCAGTTCCCGGCGGACATACTCGCTGAACCAGGGGGCCTTGTCCTCGCGGTTGTAATACGCCGCGGTGGACGCCCGTGTGTAATCGTAATTATCCCAGTACTCATTGAAGGACGCTTCCGCCTCTTCCTCGGTGGTGTAGCCGAACTCGATCATGCGATCAAGCACATAACGCTGCCTGCTTCTCGCCTCGTTGGGATTATCAAGCGGGTTGAAGCGCGCGGGGCTTGAAAGCTGCACGGCCAGCAGCGCCGCCTCGGCCAGCGTGATCTCTTTGGCGCTGTGATTAAAGAAATATTTGCTTGCCGCTTCCACTCCGTAGGTCCCCGGCCCCATGTACATATAGTTAAGGTAAATTTCGAGAATCTCGTTTTTCGTGTAACGCCGTTCCATCTGGAATGCCCACCAAAGCTCCCTGATCTTCCGGCGGTAGGTATACTCGCTCCGGTTGGTGTAAAGGGTTCCCGCCACCTGCTGGGTAATGGTTGAGCCGCCGCCCAAATTTTTACCGATAAGCCGCCCCATAGCCGCCCGCGCGATACCACGGACGCTAAAGCCGCGGTGGTTGTAAAAGTCGGGGTCTTCCCTGGCAAGCACCGCCTGAATAAGGTGCCGGGGCAGCTCGTTAAGGGAAACCAGTTCCCGCTTTTCTTCGGCGGAAAATTCGGTGATCAGGGTTCCGTTAATGTCCAGCACCCTGGTCGGCAGGGCCGGGGCGAATTCAACAAAATTTTCCTGGTTTTTGATGTTCGCGGTTTCCGCCAGGGACAGGCCCAGCCCTATACCGATCACCACCGCGATAACAATGGTTAAACCCGCGAGAATCTTGACAATCAGCCCCGAAATAAAGAACGCCCCGTCGTTTTTCCCCATACATTAAGCCTATAAAAGGGGAGGAGAATAGTCAAGCCGGAATTCCGAATTCAACCACAGACCACTGGAATCTTCGGTTCCTTGGACAAAACGGACAAAAGAATGAAGAATGAAAAAGGAACAATGAAAAATGACATGGGTAATGAAGAACTGAAAGCTGTCAAAAAACAGTTGGTGGCTATGAAGAAAATCGAGTTGACGGGTTTTACCAACACGGAAACCGCAACGGCCTACTTCCAGGAAAAGGAGGCTATCTTAGAGGGTATCGTAAAAACTCTTGAAACGCTTACGGTTCAGGAAGCCGCCGAAGTGGAGGCGTTGAAAAGTACCGTAAAAGCATTGCGGGACGAACTGAAGGGAAAGGCGGCTAACCCGCGGGAACTGTCCCGGCGCGAACTGCTGTACAACCTGGGCAAAGGGATTGCGGCGGCGTGGGCGGGAAACCACAAGGTTTTGGCCGATTTGTCCTTTTCCCCCAACCTTAAGGCCGATAACTGGACTAACCCCCGTGATGTCTCCTGGGGGGAGAAGGGCTGGAATGTAGCGGAGAAAGCGGCATTAGGTTCGCCGATGGGGAACATAGCGACAAATGACCAGTACCTTATCAATCCCATCTACGAAACGGAGATTATGACGGACGCCGCTAAAAAGTCCGTGATGATGAACCTTGTCCGCCACCGTCCCATGATGGGGCCGTCCATCTTCCTCCCCACGAGGGACCGGGGCGGGGTAGAGCTTCACTGGCTCACCGCCTACGGACAGCAGATTACCGGAAGCAAGCCGCAGGGGGCGCAGCGGGTAGAACTGAAAGCCTACACCCTGGCCGGGTTTATTCCGTGGTATGACGAGTTTGAGGAAGATGTCTTTACCGACCTGGGGGCTATCTTTCTCGACGAGTTTACGGAAAGTTACGGGCAGGAGTTTGACCGTCAATGTCTCCTCGCCGATGAAGACCCGTTTACCGGGGCAATGGCCGCCGATGGCGTTACCACCGTAACGCTGGCAAGCAGCGACATTGAAGACCTGACATGGAAGGACTTTAGGGAGGCCGTTTACAAGGTTCCTGCGGAGGAACGGAAAGATTGTTCGTGGTTCCTTAATGAGACGGTACTCAACCATATCGCCAACATAGAGGACGCTGACGGCCGCCCGATATGGCGGCGGCCCACGGAGGCCATGCCGGGGAAACTTGATTTGTACCCCTATCACGAAGTATCCATCATGCCGCAACTGGCGGACATCGGGGCGGCTACCCCTTTCGCAATCTTTATGAACCCCAAACGTATCCAGCACGGAGACCGGAAGGGGATAGAGATTAAGAAGTTTGACCAGACCACGGAGAGTATGCAATACGGGGAATTGTTCCTCCGGTTCCGCAAGCGGGACGGGTTTTTGGTAACACGGCCCTCCGGGAATATTGTCGTCCTGAAAACAAAGGCGGCTTCCTGGGCGGGGGAAGCGGACAGCAGTGAAATAATGAATGAATAGTAAAGGGGGCCGTCCGGAGATTATACCGGGCGGCCTTTGTTGTTTACAAATAAAACTTGATGGCGTTTTCCGTTAATA
>JAIRLK010000053.1 GCA_031259515.1 Treponema sp.
CGTCGTACGCCGGGAAACACAGCGAGTCATCCTTCCGGTAAACAAGCGGAGCGGCAAGGATCAGGCTCTTTATCGAAATTTCATCCATAATTCTCAATTATATCAAATTCTTCCCAAAAAACAGAAGCGCCGTGCAGAAACGAACCATACATAGTATGGAGGTTATTATGAAGAACAAACTACGGTTTCTCTTATGGGGCGCCGTCCTGCCGGCGCTTATCAATTCCGCCTGCTCCTGTTCGACCGAATCGGCCCTACAGAAAATTCTGAATATCAGCGCGGAATCGCCGGTTTTTATTAGCTGCAAAGCGGTTTCCGCACGGGAGATCGTTTTTCAGTTTTCCCTGCCCGTAACGGTATCGTCCCTGATTTTCGATCCCCCCCAAGAGGTCGGCGAGATCAAGGATGGAGAGGCCGTCATGGTTACGCTGCAAGATCCGCCGCCCGGAGGAGAACGGATCTTAGCGGACATTCTGGTTGAGGACAAGGACGGAAACACCTTGAACGTCCTGGTCCCCTTCAGAAGCCGGAATGAAAACTTCCCCTCGTTTATCATCACCGAAGTCCGTACCGAATACTCCAAGCCCCGGGTGGAATTCGTGGAACTCAAGATGTTGAGCGCCGGAAACCTGGGGGCTTTGCGCATGTTCATCGCCGCAAGCGGCCTGGACGCACCCTTTTTCGAGTTTCTCCCAATCGCCGTGAACGCCGGCGAATACGTGGTGGTACACCTGCGGACCATGGATCCCTCAGTGGTCAACGAAACCGGCGGCGATCCAGGAGCCAATGCCTACACCAAGGAAAACGAAGCCCAACCGGCTGCCTGGGACTTTTGGATACCCGACTCCAAGAAGCGTCTCTCCAAAAAAGCCGGGGCTGTTTTCTTTACCGATCAGGACGACCGTATCATCGACGCCGTTATCTTCAGCGAGTCTACCGTCGGCTCCATGTGGCAGGATGAAAAGATGGCCCAAGCGGCGGAACTCCTGAGGGAAGCCGGCGCCTGGACCGCAACGGACGGCGGCGTACCCGGTCCCGCCGACGCCGTTCTAAGCCGGAACACGACCGTCACCCGTTCCATCTGCCGTGACGAGACTATCGCCGACAGGAACAGCGCCGCAGACTGGTACATCGCTGCCACAAGCGGCTCCAGTCCCGGAAAACCGAATAATACCAAACGATACATACCGGCGGAGTAAGGAGTTGTTCCAAACCTTCGAGGGTCCGGTGGCATTGCGGGAGTGGAACCCCCTATGCGCACCGTTACGGTTTTTTAACCCCCACGGCAAATAAGAGTCTGCTACGCTTCGCGCATAACGTGGAGTTCCGAACTCCGATTTTCCTGCTTCTAACTCCGAAGCCGGTATTCTGAAGGAGGGGGCAACGGAAGACGCCGCAGGCGGCTGGAGCGAGGGGTCGAACTTGCGGAGCACGTCCGCGGCTTCCCCCTCAATCAGCGCGAACCAAATCGCTGAACATGGCCGCTATCTGAGCCTTAGGCACGGCGCCTACCTGCTGGCGGACAACCTGGCCGTCTTGGTAGACTACCATCGTGGGGATAGAGACAACGTTGTGGCTGCCCGCCAAATCGTTCTCTTCATCAACATTGACTTTGCATATTTTGACCCGGCCTGAATACTCTTCCGCAAGCTGGTCCAATAAAGGGCCGACCATTCTGCATGGCTGGCACCATTCCGCCCAAAAATCAACCAGAACAGGGATAGTTGACTTCACTACTTCCTGCTCAAAATTCGCCGTATTTACCGCTAAACCGGAACTCATGACTTCCTCCGTAACTATGTTTTCTCAATATAGACTAACTATACTCGTAAACTAAACATAATACCAGACTAACTATGTCGGCTATAATAATCCTGCTTGTACCAGGGTCCCGGATTCCGTATACTAACAGGATATGTCATGGTCATTTTTGATGGGAGTTTGCGGTGAAAGAGCCTGAATTACTGGCCCCGGCGGGGTCGCCCGAAGCCCTGGACGCGGCGGCGGGGGAAGGGGCCGACGGGGTATACCTGGGGCTCAGGAGCTTCAACGCCCGGATGCGGAGCGCTAATTTCACCTATTCCCAGTTTGAGGGGGCGTTGCGCAGCCTCCACCGTATGGGGCGGAAACTCTACGTGACGGTGAATACGGTTTTTGAACAGCGGGAAGCGGACCGTATGTTCCAGCTCCTCAAGTACCTGGCTGTTCTGGGGCCCGATGGGATCATTGTCCAGGACTTTGGGGTGATACGCATGGTTCGGGATAATTTCCCCACGCTCAAGCTCCATGCTTCCACTCAAATGAACATCGCCTCCGCCCGGGCCGTCAACCTCCTCTCCCGGCAGGGGGTTTCCCGGGTAGTGCTGGCCCGGGAACTGTCCTTTGAGGAGATTCAGGATATCCGCGCCAAAACCAACATGGAGCTTGAAGTCTTCGTACACGGCGCCCTCTGTGTCAGCGCTTCGGGGCTCTGCCTCTTTTCCGGCTACTTGGGGGGAAAATCCGCGAACCGCGGGATGTGTACTCAGGCATGCCGCCGGTTTTACCGGCAGGACGACGAGGGGGGGTATTACTTCAGCCCATCGGATTTACAGCTTCTGGAACGTGTCCCCCTGCTGGCCGACTTAGGCGTCAACTCCTTCAAGATTGAAGGAAGGATGAAAAGCGCCGAATACGTTGGCGCCGTGGTCTCGGCGTACCGGCGGGTCATAGACGGACTTTCCGGGGATAGGGAAAAAAGCGTACGGGAAGGGCTGGACATCCTTAAAGGCGACTTTGCCCGGAAAAAGACGGCTTTCTATTTTGACGGTTTTGTGGACTGGCTAAAGGCGGACCAGGACGGCGGTACGGGCATCCCCCTGGGAACCCTCCTCAAGGCCAAAGGGAGCGGGGAAAGCCGCCGGGGACTCATTCCGGCGGGGACGGTACGGCCCTATCCGGGGGACTCGGTACGGCTCCACCGTTCTGACGATACGGAGCGGAAGGCCCACAAGCTCACCGCCGTAGAGGATGCGGACCGCGCCGGTCTATCGGGAACTGGTACCGGCGCGGGGATATGGATATCCATTCCCGAAGGATTCGTCCCCGGGGATTCGGTCTACCTGATACAGACTCGGCTCATGTCCAGACGCTATCCTCCGGTGATTCGGGGGACGGAGAGGTTCAGGCGGGAACCTGGTCGGGAAAAGGCGCCTGAAATCAGCCTGCCGTCCCTGAAAAAGGCAGAGAAGCCCCCTTTTCCCGAGGGCGTCTACGGCGCGGTTTCCCAGATTGAGGATCTTTTCATCCTACAATCGGTACGGCCGGTCCGGGTCATGTTGCAACTCACCCGAAAAAACGCCGCCCGTCTCCTGGACGCCGCCTTACCTCCCCTGCCCTTCACGCCCAAGGAAATCATACTGACTCTGGACCCCTACTTTCCCCAGGACATGGAAACGACGCTGGAGGAAGAAATCACTGAACTCCAAAAGAAGGGGTATTATCAGTTCGTGGTAAACAACCTTGGACACCTGTCCTATTTTCGGAGCGCCCTTCAGAAATTCACCCGGCCGCCGGGACCGGCAAAGCGGACAAAACAAACGATTTTACCGCCCGCCCTGATCGCCGGTCCGTATCTGTACCAGTTCAACCGCTGGGCCAACGCTTTTGTCGCTTCTCTGGGATTGAACGCCATGATCTCTCCGCCGGAAAACAACCGCCAAAATCTGGAAAAAACCATGATCCCCGGACGGCGGGCCCTCACGTTTATCACCCTTTTTTCCTACCCCGCCCTGTTCCGTATCCGGGCGGACCTGAGGGGGCTCTACGATTTTGGGGAATTTCGGGACAGCCGGGACGAGCGGTTCCGCCTGATTTCCGGCGGGGACCATACCGGCGGTATGAACGGCGAAGGTTCCCTGGTGATACCTGAAAAGCCCTACTCCATCGTTGATAAAGTTCCCTTCCTGGAGGAGGCGGGATTCCGCCGGTTCATTCTGGATTTTTCCGGGCCGCCCCTGCGGAAAAAGGACTACCGCGGCATCATGAACGCCCTGCAAGCCGGACGTCCCTTGCCGGACACGAGCCGGTTCAACTGGAAAGACGGGTTCTATTCCCCTCCGCCGGTTTAATTATTTTACGTAAACCTCCGGCTATGCCGGGGAGACTTGATAAGGCTATGCCGTGCCGTGCGTGATCCGAAGATCGAAAAATAAATTGGTTATGAAGGATCGGTAATGTTCTGGACTTATTATTGTAAAATGGGATATACTGTACGAAAACCTTCAGGAGAGGAAAGTTATGGTAGCAGTAGCATTAAAATGTCCGTTTTGCGGGAGTGGGGATGTCCGCCCGTACGGCACTTCAAACGGTAAAAAGCGGTATTCCGGTAATAATACGGAATGTTCTCACAAAACATTTTACGCGGAATACGCGTATAACGGCTGTAAGCCCGATGTAAAGAACGCCATAATCAAATGGGCGGCTGACGGGGCCGGAATACGGGCAACGGCGCGGGGATTAGGGGTAAGCACCGATACCGTCATAAACGAGTTAAAAAAAAA
>JAIRLK010000054.1 GCA_031259515.1 Treponema sp.
CCCCCCCCCCCCCCCCCCCCCCCCCAGCAGCAGGCGGCAGCGAGGAACCGGAAGCCCTGGCCCCCCCGGGGCAGGATTGCCGGTCCCGGTTTACGGAGGTAACCAATTCCAGCTTTAGAGTTTTATACCGGTTTATCGTTTTGGGTATCCGGGGATTTGGAAAAGCCCTTTCCGGAACAGAAGGCGTTGATCAATGATACTAATGCAAGTATTCTTGCTTTTAGTAGTAAACGGCAGGATTGCCGTATGGCCGCGCGGTATGCGGGCCTATCGCTATGGATGACCGGGCGGATTCGGTATTGCACGTTCCGCCCGTCATTGCGGATCCGCCCGGAGAGGCGGGTTTGCATAAGGAGTCGTTATGATCCAAAAAGATCGCGGCGCCACACGATACGCCGGGGGAAACTCCGGGATTGTATGGCGGAAATCACCTTTGAGGGAAACGTGGTTTGGCGCTTTGTTTCCCGTGTTCTGCGTCCTGCTGATTATGCTGACGGGGAATGTCCCGGTCTTTGCCCGGGGAAAAGCGGACGCAGGAGCTCCGGCGGCGGAAAGCGCCGGAGCCGGGGAAACGCTGAAGGCGGAAATGTCCGGAACGGAGACGGCCCAATCAGGCGGTATCCTCAGGATTTCCCCGGACGAAGCGGTCGAACGGGCCGTCAAACACAACCTAAGCCTGGAATCGAACAGGGTTTCCGTGGAGACCAAGAAACGGGCTTCCGATACGGCGTGGAATGTGTTCATTCCCAGCGTAACCGTCGCGGGAAGCCTGATTCGGGATAACACGGTAACTTCCGGTACTACCTTGTACCCGGTCCCTCTGCCGGGAGTACCCCAGGGAACGCTTTATGGGGTTGTGCCTTATCCCTACGAAGCCTCTCGTTGGCATGTGGCCGGTTCCATTCAGACTTCCCTGAACGTCAACTTCGCCATGTTGGAGGCCATGCGGCGGCTGCGGCTGGATTATGAAGGCGGGTTGTTGAGTTATGAAAAGGCCCGGTTCCAGCTTGAACGGGACGTGCGCAAATCCTACTACCAAATGCTCCTCCTCCAGGAAAACATCGCCCTGTTGCGGTAGAGTTACGAGGCTGCGGAACGCCGGGTTGACATGGCCGGGGCGAACTACCGGGCCGGACTGGTACCGGAGCTGAGCCTGTTACAGGCCCAGGTTTCCATGGAAAACATGAAGCCCACCATCGATCAGGCGGAAAACGGCCTCAAGCTGGCTATGGCCCAGTTTGCCATGCATCTGGGGCTGGACTACGATACCCAATTTGAACTGATTCCCGTGGAGGGGGGGCTTGATTTTGTCTCTCCGGATGCGGCGGATCTGATACGTCAGGCGTCGGTAAACAAGCCCGACATTCAGGAACTAAGGCAAAACATTCTGGTTCTGGAAAGCGCCAGGAAGGCCGTGAAACAGCGGGCCTATACCCCGACCCTGAGTTTGGGCTGGAACCTGAATTCGGCGTTTACCCGGGACCCCTGGAAGGATTCCTGGTTCGGAGACGACCTTTGGACTCAGTCCGGTTCCCTTACCATAGCCCTGGCCTTTCAACTGCATAGCCTGCTCCCCTGGAGCACGGATGTTCAGGGCATCAAGGACATGGATGACAATATCCGCAGCCTTAACATAGGGCTTGCCCAGGCGGTCCGGGGAACGGAGCTTGAAGTTTACAACACCCTGCTTTCCCTGGAAAAGATCAGAACCACCGCAGAGGCCCAGGAATACACGGTGGATTTGGCGGAACGTTCCTATAGATTGACGGAAGAAGCCTACCGGGCCGGTTTAACCGAATTACTGGAGATGCAGAACGCTGAACTGGAACTGCGCAAGGCCCGGATCGGGGCTTTGGAACAGGATTTCAATTATATACAGGGTCTTATCGACCTTGAATACTCCATAGGAGTCCCCTTTGGGACCCTGAGTTCGTCCACCCGTTCAGGAGAGGAATAATGAAACGTACTGTGCATAGGCCCGCAAAACCGGGCATAGGTTTCGTATATATAGCTGCCGCCGCCGTCTTGTTTTTTTCAGGCTGCGGCCAGATCAACGCCATCAGGGAACGGATTACCGGCAACAAGAACCCCGCCGGTCCGGGGGGAGTCCCGGCGGCTCAGGAACGTCCGGTTTTTGCGGTGAACACCACTACCGCATCCCAGGGCCAAATTCGGGACTACCTTGCCCTTTCGGGGGACATTGTAGCGGGGTCTACGGTTGACGCCTATTCCGATGTGGCGGGGAAGATCACCCGTGTATTCGTGTCCATAGGGAACCGGATCGGGCGGGGGGACCCCATCGCGGAGGTTGATCCTTCGCGTCCGGGGATGAACTATGTACCCGGCATCGCCAGGGCGCCGGTTTCGGGAACCATCGTGGCCCTTCCCGCCCAGGTGGGGATGACCGTAGCCCAGACCGTGCCTCTGGCCCGGATCGCCGCAGGGAACACCGCTTCCGGCAACGCCCTGGAAATCCGGCTCTATGTGGCCGAGCGGTTCATCTCCAAGATGGCCCTGCGGCTTCCCTGCGAAATCACCCTGGACGCCTACCCCGGCGAGGTCTTCCAGGGGCGGATCATTGAGCTTTCCCCGGTGGTGGATCCCTCTTCCCGGACCATGGAGGTTAAGATTGGCGTAACCAACACGGCCAACCGGCTTAAAGCCGGCATGTTCGCCAAGGCGCGGATCATCACCGAAACGAAAAACAACATCGTCAAGATCCCCGCCGCCGCCTTGTTACAGCGGTTTGGGGAAAACTATGTCTTTACGGTGGGGACGGACCCGGAGGACCCGGCCTTCCAAATAGCCCGAAAACAGATAGTGGTTCCGGGAATTTCCATAGACGGGGCCCTGGAGATACAACAGGGGCTTACGCCGGGGGACGAGGTGATTGTCCGGGGCCAGACCCTGCTGGAGGACGGAGTGCGGGTTAACGTGATTGATCGGGCCGCGCCCATAGCCGCTGTCAGCGGTAAGTAAAAGGAGTATAACTATTCAGTCACCTGCGGGGGATAGTGAAAATCGGCGGAATGAAGGGGCTTTATGCCCCGAAATGAGCCGGTTGGGAGCGGAAGGGGGCGGCAGCCCCCTTCGTTAAAGCACTAGAGAACAAGAAAAGTTCTAAAATCACGCTACGACTGAATAGTTACAAAGGAGTTTGCCATGAGTTTTGCCAAAGGGGTCGTTTCGCGGCCTACGACGGTTTTTATTGTGTTTGTCCTTCTCATCATGCTGGGGCTCTTCGCCTTTGTGAACCTTCCTCTGGATCTTTTCCCGGAGATCAACCCCCCCTACCTGGTGGTATATACCAACTATACCGGAGCGGGGCCTGAGGAGGTTGAGCGTACCGTAACCCGCACTCTGGAAGCGGCCTTGTCCAGTGTGTCCAGCCTTGAAGAAATCAGCTCTACGTCGGCCAAAGGTTCCAGTATGGTGTTCATGGAATTTACCTACGGGACAGATCTTGCGGACGCCTCGAATTCCGTGCGGGACGCCCTGGAACGGGTTAGAAATTACCTCCCCACAGGAGCGGAGGTTCCCCTTATCTTTAAGCTTGATCCTTCCATGATGGCCATCATGGGTCTTATGGTAACCGGGAACCGTACTCCCGAAGAGCTACGGGAACTTGCGGCGGATACCATTATCCCCCGTATAGAACAGACCCCGGGGGTGGCTACCGCATCGGTAAGCGGCGGGCGGGAGAAGATCATCCGGGTAGAGATTCCCCAGTCCCGGCTTGAAGCCTACGGCCTTACGGTTACCCAGATACAGCAGATGCTGGCATCCCAGAACATGCAGGTTTCCGCGGGAACCATTGTCGAGGGGGGTACCTCCTACATCCTTACCACTATGGGGGAGTATACGTCCCTGGACCAGATCCGGAACACCGTCATTTCTTACAAGGGCGGAGGCGTTACCGCAGCGGGAGTGGATCTGCCCCGGCAGGTATACCTGCGGGACCTGGCGGACGTGATTGAAGGGTACCGGGACGAGGAGAGTGTGGTATTCGTAAACGGCCAGTCGGCGGTTATGATGAGCGTCCAGAAGCAGAGCGGGAAAAACTCCGTTCAGACCGCCAAGGAACTGCGTTCCCGCCTTACCCGCATCGCCAAAGAAATTCCCCAGGACATCAAGATTACCGAGACTTTCAATAGTACCGATCAGATTGAGAATTCCATCAATCAGGTTGGTTCCTCCGCCCTGTCCGGAGCGCTTCTGGCGGTAGCGATACTATTCATCTTCCTCCGTTCAATCAAGCCGACCCTGATTATCGGCATCAGTATTCCTGTTTCCATAGTCATCACCATCATGCTGATGTACTTCGCCGGCCTTACCCTGAATCTTATGACCCTGGCGGGGCTCATCCTGGGGGTAGGGATGCTGGTAGACAACTCTATCGTCATTCTGGAGAATATTTATCATTACCGGGAAAAAGGGGCAAAGCTGACCACTGCGGCGGTACTGGGAACATCCGAGATGTTCACCGCCATTGTCGCCTCCACCCTCACCACTATCTGTGTGTTCGCCCCCCTGGTGATGTTCCAGAGCCTTCTGGAAATGGCGGGAGAACTGTTTGCGGGCCTTGCCTTTACGGTGGTCATCTCCCTTGCGGCATCCCTGTTTGTGGCGGCCTTCCTGGTACCGGTGCTTTCAAGTCACTATTTCCCCCTGGTAACCCGGAAGCAGAAACCTTTGAGGGGTTTTCTGGTTCCCCTGGATCGGGGGTTCGGCAGCTTTTTCAGCGGCCTGGACAACGCCTACCGCTGGGCCGTAGATAAAGTGCTGCGGCATAAGGCGCTAGTCATAACCGTTTTGGCGCTCCTCTTTATAGGAAGTCTGGCGCTTATTCCGCGGATAGGCTGGGTCTTTATGCCTACCCAGGAAGCGGACTCGGTGAGCATCAACGCGACCCTGCCTTTGGGAACCCCGCTCCCGGAAACCGAGGCTATTCTGCGCCGGATGGAGGTCATGGTACAGCGGGAAGTACAGGGTTATGAGCGTATCGTGCTGAATGCCGGTAGCGGCGGGATGTTTAGTTCCGGCGGCAGCAATACCGGCTCCCTGCGTATCAACCTTCCCAAATACGAGGAACGCATAGACAGCGCCGACGATATTAAGGCCAAGATGCGCGCCCACTTCAACGAATTTCCCGGCGTTATCTTCAACTTCTCAGGCGGGATGATGGGCGGCGGCATGGGAGGCAACCCCGTAGACATTGTGCTCAGGGGCGAAGACCTGGTGAAAAGCAAGGCCATGGGGCAGCGCATTGCGGATCTCCTCAGAGAGCGGCTGCCGGAAGTAACCGAGCCCCGGGTAAGCCTTGAAGACGGGCTTCCTCAAATTGAGATACAGCTTGACCGGGACCGTATGTATGCCCTGGGACTGAATACGTATACGGTCGGCAATGAGATAAAGGCCGCAGTGGACGGCATTACCGCTACGCGCTACAAGTCAGGCGGCCATGATTACGACGTGGTGCTGATCCTTGCCGAGGCGGATCGGAGCACCCGGCCCGCGCTGGACCATATCTTTGTGAACAGCCAGATGGCCGGACGGGTTCCCCTTTCCAGTTTTGCCTCGTATGTTGAAGGGACGGGCCCCATGAACATCAGCCGGGAAAACCAGAGCCGGGTCATTCACGTTACCGCCGGGGTTGTTCCGGGGACCAAGCTCAATCAACTGGAGGACAAGGTTCGCGCCCTGATTTCTTCGGAGATTCCCGCGGAAGACGATGTGCTCATCGAATACTCCGGGGACAACGCGGACATGATGAAGATGATGGGCCGGTTTGTCCTAATCCTCATAGTAGCTGTTTTCCTGGTCTTCGGCGTCATGGCGAGCCTCTTTGAATCCTTTCGGGATCCCTTCATTATCATCTTTACCATACCTCTTTCGGTAATAGGCATTGTGGCTATTTACTTCTTTACCGGCGAAACCTTCAACATCCTTACCGCCGTAGGATTGCTGGTATTGATGGGGGTCATCGTCAATAACGGCATAGTGCTGGTGGACTACACCAACCTGCTGCGGAAGCGGGGGTTTTCCCTCCATGACGCCTGCGTCGAAGCGGCGGGGAACCGGCTGAGGCCTATCCTGATGACCACCCTGACCACCATTCTGGGGCTTGTTCCCATGGCCTTCTTCCCTGGCGAGGGATCGGAGATGGTATCCCCCATAGGCAAGACGGTACTGGGCGGCCTTTCCTTTGGTACGTTGATGACCCTCTTCCTGATGCCCACGGTGTATTACATCATGAACAAACATTCCGACAAGCGGGCGGCCAAAGCCGAAGCCCGGCGGCAGCGTATCGCCGAGGGCTTATCCCGAAAACAGGCCAAGGCCGGGGAGGCGGCGAAATGATCCGCATAGAAATAATCGCGAACCATTCGGTAGAAGAGAACATACTGGAAGCCCTGCGAAACGAAGAGGCGGGCACGTATTACACCAAATACCCCAGTGTTTACGGGGTTGGTTCCGCCGGCCCCCGCATGGGGGATGCCGTCTGGCCGGAAGAAAACTTTGCCTTAGTTATCTGGTGCGAAGAAGAGGAGGCCCGTGGCATAGAGCGGGCGGTAGCAGAGGTGAAGGCCCGTTTCCCCGGCGAGGGGATTAAGCTGTTCGGCCTTTCCGAAGGCCGGCAGGCAGTGTGGATGCCGCCGCGTCAAACGGAGCCTGATACGGTACAAGCGTCGCAAACACCGGTTCAGTCGCCACAAATACTGGTTCAAGCGCCGCAAACTGTGGCGCGGACGCCGGCTCTGCCGGGAGACGGGCCGGAGGACCCTAACGCCGAGTAAAAAATTCCACAAAAAATTTGGTGACTGACACCTCCGAAAAGAGAAGGGCGGGCCGAGAGCAGGTCCGCCCTTCTCTTTTCGGCTCTATTCCCAGTTGTTGCTTGTTATCTCCTCCTGAAATAGAATGCTCTGCATTAACATACCGTTATGTGCAAGTTTTTTGAAATTTGTTGTAAAGAAGTAAAAAAAATATTGACAAAATGAAAATATGTATATAAAATGAGATAAAATATTAATGGAGGATATGATGGAACAATATAAT
>JAIRLK010000112.1 GCA_031259515.1 Treponema sp.
GGAACCGGGCGGGGGAATCTGAGCGAAGCTCTGAGAACCCGGGAACAGGAGAAAAACCGGCAGCAGCCAGAACGCGGCCGCCGGAAAAAACCCCCGGCATTTACGGTATGTAAAAGAGAGACCCGGAATAGCAATAGAAAGAAATCGGAATACAGCAGTCATATTCATATTTTTTCATCCTTAAACTTACTGAAATTCCGCGGGAAAGTACCGGTCCACATAATAGAGGGCCCCCTGATACCCGCCCCGGATGAGGGCGGCCCAGAAGCCGCGGCCCAGAAAGGGTCCGCCGGAATTGGCATCAAAGGCCAGCGGAAACCCGGAAAGTTCCTGAACCGCCATCAGGCTCTCCGTCACAGTCCTTCCCTGGTAATCCCGGAGATCCGACTCGACGAAGGCCGGGAAAGGGATGAGGGAAGGGCCGCGCTGTCCGGACGAAGCGGCTGAGGCTGCGGGCAGGACCGATTCGGGGAGGGCCGTAGCCAGGGCTGCCAGAACGGGAGTAAGGGAAAAGGCGTCGGGGGGAAAGCAGCTTTCGCCCCGGCAAGCTCCGGAAGACAGGCCCAGAAAAGCGTCGGTTTCGGCGTTCGGAACTTCCAGACGTATGCGGATAGTACGGACGGCGGAATCCGCAGCGTTGACGGCGGTTTCCCTGATGGCGGCGGCGGTGATGACATTGCCGCACTTGGCGACGTTGTTTTCGGGGAACGTAACCCTGCCGCCGGACTGAACCCGGAGAAAAACATCTTTTACGTGAGGTAAAGAGCCGGCTTCCTCAAGGCCGTGAAGGGAACGAATTGTCCCTGGAATAGAAATGAAGGCCCGCTCGGCGCTGGTCCAGGCCCGGAGAGGCTTCAGGTTTTGGGGAACCTGCCCCAAGGCCGCCAGGATAGCGCCCCGGGTAAGCTCCACGCCGGAGGCGTAAGGGTAGGTCCAGCCGGACATATAGCCTCCTGAAAGGCGAGCGGCGATCTCCCCGATACGGGGGCCCCGGGAGGTGAGCTTTAGGTCTCCTTTAGCCGCGCCGAAACTGTCCTTGCCGGCCAGTCCCAGGGCCCGGACCCCGTCTTTGAACGCCTCAAGCAGGATATCCGCCGAGTTCGAGTCCAGGGCAGCGGGCATGGTGTGCCCCATCTCTATAAAATACGGCGGGAAGAAGATATGCCGGTCCGCCAGACCGCAGATGGTGATTTCACCCTGACACACCAGGGCGTCTACGGAAAATTCCGGGCCGTCCAGAAATTCTTCAACAATGACCCGACCTGACCGAGAGAACCTGATAGCGTCCGGCACGGCGGCTTCCATATCTTCCCGGGAGTTGATACGCCGGCAGCCCCGGCCTCCCATGTTGTCCACCGGCTTTACCACTGCGGGATAGGCAAAAGGAAGGGAAAAATCCCGTCCGGGAAGGTCTTGCAGGACCACGAATTGAGGAGTTGGGATTCCGGCGGCGCGAAAACTCAGGCGCATACGTTCCTTATCCGAAGCGTTTAGGGCCGCTTCGTAGGGGATGCCCGGAAGCCCGAGGCGTTGGGCGACCCAGGCCACGGTGGCGGAAAAATCCGTGCCCGCAGTCATGATGCCGCCAAGACGGCCTTCTTTTTGCAAGGACCGGGCCAGCGCCTCAATCCCTTCTTTATCTTTAAGATCGATGTGTTCAAACCGGTCCGCCCAGGAAGCCCGGATTGCCTGGGGGTCCCCGTCAACCACCACGGTTTCGAGCCCCATCTCCCGGGCAAGGGCGATGGAAGGTCCCTGCATGATCCCCGCGCCAAGAATGATAAGTGTCCGATCTGCCGTCATATTGTACTCCCGCGGGAAGATCCCCGCTTAATCAAGGGCTTGAGTTTTTGCCGCCCCCGTCTTTTACCGCGTAGGCTTCAAAGGTGTCTCCCAAGCCCAATACACGGCTTATTCCATCCACGATACGGTAACCCGGCCCGCGCTTTTCTCCCAAACGCTTTCCAATGAGGGGAAACCGTTCCGGGTGATGGCCGGTTACGACGATTTTCTTCACCGAAAATCCGTAAGGGGCAAGGGCCTTCTTAAGACGGCGGGGATCCCACAGGGTAACATGATCCCCGGGGCTTTTTTCAAGGAAACGTTTAAGAGATTTTCGGCCGGAAACGCCCGAAATTGAGGGAGTCGAGAAGGCCAAAACCCCGCCGGGCCGCAGGAGCCGGCTTATCTCCCGGAGCGCCCCGGCGACGTCCCCCAGATGCTCTATGGCGTACCAGAGGGTAACGGCGTCAAACGCGCCGTCCTGAAACTCCCGGCGGGACGGGTCGGGAAAAAATCCCGCCAGCGCGGGGATTTTGAACCGGTCCCTGACATACCGGACGGCAGCTTCTGCGGGATCTATGCCCAGGGGAGAAAAACCGCCTTCCTTTGCGGCGGCCAGGAAGGGGCCGTAGGCGCAGCCTATGTCAAGTAACCGGGGACCGGTTTTGTTTTTTTTTCCGTTTCCATCTTTATCGGTAGTTTTATGTATAATAATAGAAGAAGAGAGTAGACGCCGGATACGGCGGAGCCTGATCTTACCGGCCTGTTTCAGGTTCGGGAAATCCTCAAGATATGTTTTTCCATATTGCCGGCGGTAAAAGTCAAAAAAGTAGTCTTCCGCATATTCAATGGGCGGCGGCGAAAGGCGGAGCATGTAGACCATGCCGCACCGCGGGCACCGGCGGTAGGTCCGTTCTGGGAAACGGGCCAGGACCGGGTGATCCTGCCGGCGTTCCTTCCCGCAGACCGGGCATACTGCCGGGCATACCGGCGTAAGACGGGGGATGAACCCGGCGAGAAGACCGCCCAGGCTCAGAGATGCCGGCGTATCCAGGCCGTATTTCGCCGCTACGGATGCGGACCGGGCGGCAATGGCTTCCAGGGCCGGGCGGTTCAGGAGGTCTCCGGACCCTTCGGCGGATTTCCCGTTTTGACGGGGGCGGTAAACGTACCGGCTGAGCCGCTTGACCCCTTTCTGACAGATTCCGGCGGAGACAAACCCCGCATGACGGGCCAGCTTTTCATGGTAAGGGGTGGGAGAAAGGAGCAGTACCGGCGTCCCCGCATGGAGGGCCTCAAAAGCGGTAAGCCCGAAGTGGGTTATCACCAGGTCATAGGACGCGAGGGCCTCCTTCAGGTTTGGAAAGGCCTCCTGAAAACGGACGTTCTCCCCCACCGGCGGAAGGACGGACTTTTCCGCAAAACCGCCGGGGAGCGTGTGGGGCTTTAGCCGCCCGGCTCCAAGGACGGCGGTAACCAGGACCGGGGATGCGGCATCCCGCTGGTCCGGGCCTTCTTCAGAGCGCCCCTCTTCAGACAGGACCCGGCAAATAGGAAGGGTAAGCCCTTCGGGATCCTCAGCGCCAAAGCTTACCAGGATCTTGAAGGGCAAAGGAAGAGGATTGAAAGAAACCGGTTCCTTCCGCCGGGTTTTGGGAAGGGGGATAAGGGCGGGAGCGCTACGGTTTGCCGGGGAACGGTTCGGAAGGCCGGGCAGGATGTCCAAGAGGAAGTCAAAGCCGTCCCGGGCAGGCCCCCCCTCGTCTATGCCGATGAGGGGGCCCAGGGCGGCCCAGCGATCAAGTTCTTTCCGGGAGGTTCTGAACCGGTCCAGGATGATCCAGTCCCAGGGACGGCGGAGTTCTTCTTCCTTATCAATGATACTGTTGGAAGGCGCCTCCGCAATCAGGGGGGCAAGCTCTTTTTCCCGTTCACGAATATCTTCTGAGGGTATGAAGAGCCGGACGTTCTTGCCCAGGGAGCGGAGTTCCCGGACCAGGGCAACGGAACGAACCAGGTGTCCCCCTCCCTTGCCCGGGCCAGAGGCGGGAACAACAAGGATGCCGGTCATACCATCTGTTCCAAAGCGGCTATCCTCAAGGAGGCGGACCCGGCAGATTTCCCCAGGGTTCTCCGGTAGGTTTCCATGATCGTTTTTCCCAGGTACCGCGCCGTTCTTTCATCCCCCGGTGATTGCGCACACGCGGTTTCCGTAAGCCCCTGGTAGAGAGCTTCCGCCTGGCTAAAGTCCTTTGAGGTGTCTACGGTAAGCCGCATGGTAAGGTCTTGCCAAATGCCGGGCGCCAGGGGACGGTGGAGGAGGAACAATTCCGGGTGGACATAGAGATACGGACAGACATGTTCCCGGTCCGGAGCGGATTCCGATTCCCGTCCCGCCCGCAACAGGGCTTCACTATTAATGGACTCGACCCCGGACCCGTGGGGAATACCGGCGTACCCCGCGTAATCCGCGCCCAGGGCTTCGGCTTCCCGGTTAATGGCTTCCGCAGCGTCAATGAAGACAAAGGGATTGTCCCCGGTTGCCCGGATAATACGCTCCATCTTGAATTTACGGATGGCGATACAAAACCGGGCAAGTACGTCTTCTTTAGGACCGGCGACCAGCTCAAAGCCCGCTTCTTCGGCCAGAGGACTAAACGCGGCGGTACAGTCTTCGGGACAGGCCAGAATACGGAGATCCGCCTTCAGGCAGTTCAGGGCTTCCATGACCCGGAAAACAAGAGGGCGCCCTCCCAATGGAAGGAGGGATTTTCCGGAAAGACGCCGGGAATCCAGCCGGGCCTGTAAAACGATGGCGGTCATGGTTTTTCCTGCACTTTCGGTACCAGCAGATTTCCGAACCTGAATTTCCGCGTTCCCTTTCCAACATTCGTCCGTTCCGCCTCAGCAGATTTTTCGTCTTCCTGCACCTTGGGGATTCCATTTTCTCCCTTGGTAACTCCATTTTCCCCGGCAGCCTCAGTTGCCCCGGCAATTCCGTTTTCGGGATACTCCCAAAGATCGGTAAGGGCACGGGCATCCCGGCGGAAACGGAATTTATTTTCCGCCACCCAGCGCCGGCCCTGGGAAAAGTTGTCCCAAGCCTGGAAAGGGCCTTCTCCAGAATAGAAGAAATATCGGGGGAAACGCCGCAGGGGAATGGAGGAGGCGTCTCCGTTGAACACGGGGGCTATGTTTTTCAGGTAAAAACGCCGGTAATCTTCGTCTACCGTGCTGTCCTGAGGAGCTACCTCGCCGTTATACGAAAGCCGGATGAGCCGGGTTGACTGAATGGTTTCCCCCCACAGGTGGGCGCGGAAACCAAAATCCATAAGCTGCCAATAGGTACTCGAAAGGCCGCAATCAAACCCTCCCAGCTTGACAAACCGGTCGCGGTCATATACCCCTACCCCGTCGAAGGGATACAGGGAAGGCGTACCTTCTTTTGAAGGCGTAAGGAACAGGTTTCGCACCGTTTGCCGGTCAAGATCCGGGGCCGTTAGGGTAGGGAGAATTTGAAATTGAGCGTTTTGAATCACCGGGATCGTACAAAGCCGCCTGCCGGCGCTTACATCCCCCGTCTTGCTCAATTCTTCACGGGTATAGAAGAGCCGTTCCGCCATCCGCGCCGCTTCCCCGTTGAGGATGCGCAGGTCGTTCCACAGCACAAAGAAGAGGGGGCTGGTTAGTTCCGAGACCGCCAGGTTGATCTGCTCCCCCAGGTTTATCACTTCTTTAAGGAGGATGAACTTAACAAAGGGGAAACGGCTGGAAAGTTCCTCCACATCGTAGCGTTCTCCCGGCGCTTCCACCGAGACGATATAATCGAACTTCGTTTTTTCCAGTTCCTGAAAAAGGGTACGCCGGGGATAGCGCCCCCCCCTGTTCAGGAGTATCGCCGATAGTCCCGTAAACGCGGCCTGGACAGCGCCCCCCACCACGGTATACGAAGAAGTGGGAAGGCTAAAAATTGAAGGTATAGTATTCATCACATTCCCCGCAAATCCCTTTGTAACGGCCTGAACAATGCTCCCGGTACCGTTCTTCTCCCCGGGACCAGATTGCCTCCAGAGGTTCATCAAACACACTCCCTAAGAACACGCTTCCAGGAAACTTGTTTCCAGACGCAGCGTTCCCTCCCAAGACCGAAAGGTCCTCGCGGCATAGGGAAACCCGTCCATCTATCAAAATATTCATGTCCCGCATAAGACGCCAACAGGGATGACGCCGTACCGGAGAAAGATCGGCGGCCTGCTTTTGCGGTAAAAAACGGCAAAAATCATCGTACTTTTGAATAATGACCTTTGCCCCCTGGTCCTTCCATGAGCGGTAAAACGTTTCGATGTCGTCTTCCGCGCCCGCAAGCCGCACCGCCTGAACATAGGCGTCCTGGGGAAAGAGTGAAAGAAGGGCCCGGGCGGTTCCAACCGCTTCCTCAAAGCCGGGCCCCCGTACCTCCCCGTACCGTTCCTTTCCGGCCGCATCCAGGGACACAATCCAGGACAGGGGGCCGGGAGGCGCCGTCCAGGGTCTAAACGGCCTGTCTTCCCCGACCAGAGCTGCCAAGGTTTCAAGTTCTCCTCGCTTCCACCCTATGCCGGAAGTTTCGATGATAAGGCAGAGGCTATCCCGGCGGGCAAGAACCATACGGATAAGCTCCATCTTTTGGGGATGCAGGGCAAGTTCCCCCCACAGGGAAAGATCGATGACCGCGTCGCCGGAAAAAGCAATGATACGGTCCAAAAGCCCTTCAAAGCGGGCGGGATCCATAAAGTCCCGCCGGGCCTTTACCGCTTCCCCCCCCGGCCCCGTAAACCGGGGATAGGGACAAATGGCGCAGGTCTGAGGACAGGGACCGGACACCTGGACAGCGTAAAAAGCGGGCAGGGTCCTGAGCAGTTCCGGCTTTTCGGCGATACGCTGTTCTATGCCGGCAAAGCCGGTAAAGCCCGCAGCCTGAAACCGGGTAAGGAGGAGGAGGTTGCGCCGGGAGTCGGCGGTAAGGCTCAGCCGGTGAGACCGGAGGTCAACCGGGGAAATCTCAGTCTCTATATCAAAGGCGTTGATGTCCTTCTGGATCACCTGAAAAAGGGCGTCCCGGTTCACCGGGCCGTCGTCCCCTTCAGCTAAAGCCGCAAGAATCCCCGCAGTGGAAGGCGCTACTATCTCCGGGGCAAGGCCGTACGGCCAGCCGTCGGCATAGGAATACTCCGCCGCGTAGCGAAGATGCCGTTCCGCCGCCTTTCCCGCCAGATCCCTATCCAAAAACGGGGCGTCCGCCCAGGCAAAATAGAGGAGATCGAAAGGCCGGGAAAGTTCCGCCAGGGTGCGGAGCAGGGTTTTCACGTTCAGTTCCGGAAGGATACGGATTTCCGTCCCTTCTCCGGCGGCAAAACCGGCCTCTCCCGCAAGGCGTTCAAAATCCGCGCCGATGAGGAGCGCCGTTTTAGCCACGCCGGGAAAGGAGGACGCCTTTTTAAGGGCCATTGCCAGGGCGCATACCGCCTCTCCCCCCGGTTCCGCGAACAAGACTTTTTCAAAGGCCGCTTTGCGGAGACTTCCCCCATATAATACGGCTAGGGCATTCATTATAATAAAAATATCGGCATCTGACGGGGAAACGTGAGACTCATCCCTCAGAGGCTGTTCCATCGAATCGGAGGTTCGCACCCTGCGCGGTTAGCGCGCCGTCACGTAGTTTTGGAACAGCCTCTAAGTTCCCATCAGTTTTATCAGATCAAAGTCCCCCATCGCGGCGGCCCGCGGAACAGGCTCTCTGTATTCATCCACCAGGGCGGCGTTCAAGGGGACCGGCATATTTTTTAATGTGAGTTCGATGGAATACAAGGGTCCGCGAATTATCGACCAAAAAGATGATTCCTCAAAAAAAAGTGAAAAAAATTCGCGAAAAATTGAAAAAAGCCTTGCTTTTTTGAAATTCCTGTGGGATAATAAATTTATAAAAATTGATTGTCCGGTCAATCAATTTTTAATAGATATACCGGGAAAGATCCGGTTAACAAAGAAGCAGTTTATAAGTGCTAAAAGAACGATATTAGAATTACAAGGAGCGGCATTATGGGAATGATGAAAGCGTCTGAAGCGATTATCAAAATACTGGAAATTGAAGGGATTACGGCGGCCTTTGGTATACCGGGGGCTGGCATCAACGGCCTGTACAAATTTCTGGGCCAGAGCAAGATACGGCATTACTGCCACCGCCATGAGGAAGCGGCGGTTCACGCGGCGGGGGGGTATTACCGGGCTTCGGGGAAAATGGCGGTGGCGCTCTGCACCTCCGGGCCGGGCGCCACGAATTTTGTTACCGGGGTATACACCTGCAACATCGACAGCATCCCGGTGCTTGCCATTACGGGTCAGGCGATCACCGCCCAACTGGGGAAGGACGCTTTTCAATGTGTGGATATCGCCAAAATTTGTGAACCGGTGGCAAAAAAAACCTGGTGCGTTACCGATCCCGCCAAAGTAGTGGAAACCTTTCAGGAGGCTTTTTATCTGGCCCGGGAAGGCAAGCCCGGAGCCGTTGTCGTCGATTTACCCCTGAACGTACAAAACGCGGATATTGAATTTGATCCCGCCTCCTATAAACCCCGGCCCATTACTTCTCCGGAACCGGCTCCGGCGGATATCAGCCGGGCCATAGCCATGATCAACGAGGCGAAAAACCCCCTGTTCCTTATCGGAGGCGGGGTGGTACTGGCGGACGCGGCGGACGCGGCCCGGGAACTGGCGGAGACGCTCAAGCTTCCGGTGATTACCACCTATATGGCCAAAGGGGCCATCCCCGAGGAACATCCCCTGAACGCTGGGCACTGCGGCATCCAGGTGGGTCAGCCCATCGGGAACAAGGTGTTTCTGGATTCGGATCTGGTGCTGGGGATCGGCTGCCGGTTTACGGATCGCCACACCGGGGCCCTTGATGTGTACCGGGGGAACCGCAAATTCATCCACATCAATATTGATCCCCGGGAAATCGGCAAGATTTTCCCCGCGGACCTGGGGATAGTGGCGGACGCCCAAAAAGCGATTGCGGCCCTTCTTGAGGAAGCAAAGAAAAACGGCAAGCCCGTGAATCATGTGGACGCGGCGGGCCTGCCCCGGCTCCGGGCGGAACTAGCCCGGAAAACCGCGTACGCCCAAAAGCCCATCGTCCCCCACCGGGTGTTCCAAGAACTGAACAACTGCTTTGGAGATACGGCCATTTTCACTACCGGCTGTGGGATCACCCAAATATGGTCCGGCCAGCTTCAGCGGATTAACCAGGTCCGGCAGTACCTTCCCTCAGGAGGAGCGGGAACCCTGGGTTACGACATTCCCGCGGCTTTTGGGGCGGCCATTGCCACGGGAAAACAGGCTGTGGCGGTAATGGGAGATTTCGGCTTTACCTTCCACGTCCAGGAACTGGCGGTGTGCGCCAAAAACAAAATCCCCGTCATCGTGGTAGTGGTGAATAACGCCTACCTGGGGCTTATCCGGCAGAACCAGAAGTACGCCTACGGCTATGAGTGCGATGTGGCTATGGAAGAAAATCAAGGAATGATGGATTATGTGAAAGTGGCCGAAGGTTTCGCCTGTTACGGGGAGCGGGTTTTTGATCCCGATCAAATTGGTCCGGCCCTGAAACGGGCCCAGGACTCGGGCAAGCCCGCGGTGATCGACATTGTCTGCGATCCCCAGGTTGATTGTTCCATGGGCACCGCCCTGAACAACTGCAAGGAATTTGTATACTAAACCGATGAGGAGTGAGGATTGACCCTATGAAAGAATCAATTCACAAGTATTTTAAGGTTGGGCTTATCAGCTTTATGGCCTACCCAGCCAACATGCGGGGGGAAGACCCCAACATCCTGGAGGCCGTCAAAAAAGTCGCCGGGGATGATTATTTTGATGCCATTGAACTCAACTGGATCAAGGACCCCGCGAAACGGGGGGAGGTAAAAAAACTGCTGGAAAGTTCCCACCTGACCGTATGTTATGGCGCCCAGCCCCGGCTCCTGACCACGGGGCTTAATGCCAACCATCTTGATGAGGCGGAACGCCAAAAGGCCGAAGCCACCCTTCGTGAGGCCATCGACGAGGCGGAATTTCTGGGGGCCGGCGGCATCGCCTTTCTTTCGGGGAAATGGGCGGAGGAAACCAAAGAGCAGTCCTACGCCCAGCTTTTAAAAACCACCCGGAACCTTTGCGATTACGCAAAGCCCAAGGGGATGAAGGTAGAACTGGAGGTTTTTGATTACGATATCGCCAAAGCTTCTCTCATCGGCCCGGCGCCCCTGGCGGCCCGTTTCGCCGCGGATATGAGGCAGAGCCATCAGAACTTCGGCCTCCTCATCGACCTTTCCCACATACCTATGACCTATGAGACCCCGGAATTTGTGGTGCGGACGCTCAGGCCCTACCTAACCCATTTCCACCTGGGGAATACGGTCTGCGCCGATCCAAAAGCCGAAGGGTATGGGGATGAACACCAGCGTTTCGGATTCCCCGGCGGGTCCAACGACACCAAACAGGTTCTGGACTATCTGCAGGTTCTCAAAAACTAAGGATTTTTCAATGCCGAAGACCCTTATGTGTTTTCCTTTGAGGTGAAACCCTGGAGGGATGAAGACCCGGATACGGTAGTAGCCAACGCCAAACGGGTCTTAAACCGGGCCTGGGCCTTGCTGGAAGATTAAGGAATAGAACAGTTTTTAAAGCCGGTTTCAAAAACCGCTCGTATTTTGAAACCGGCTCAACATTTTAACGAGAGTAAGGAGCGTTTTATGAACATTGTTATCCTTGACGGATATACCGAAAACCCCGGCGACTTGAGCTGGGAAGGTTTTGAAAAACTTGGAAAATTAACCGTCTATGACCGGTCTTCCCTGACCGATCCCAAAGAGTCCATCAGCCGCATCGGCGGCGCGGAGGCGGTGATCGTCAATAAGACCCCCGTCACTGCGGAAGTAATCAACGCCTGCCCGTCTATCCGCTACATCGGGGTTTTGGCCACGGGCTACAATGTGGTGGATGTGAACGCCGCCAAATCAAAAGGCATTGTGGTAACCAACATTCCCACCTACGGAACCGCCGCGGTGGGCCAGTTCGCCATTGCCCTGCTTCTGGAAATCTGCCACCACGCTGGGTACCATGACAAAACCGTCCATGAGGGGCGCTGGGAAAAAAACCCGGACTGGTGCTATTGGGACTATCCCCTGATTGAACTGGCGGACAAGACCATGGGCATCATCGGCTTTGGCCGGATCGGCCAGGTAACCGGAACCATAGCCAAGGCCCTGGGGATGAAGGTGATCGCCTATGATGGATACCCCAACGATAGGGGGAAGCAAATCGCCAGCTATGTTTCCCTGGATGAACTCTTTGCCCGGTCCGATGTGATCTGCCTCCACTGTCCTCTCTTCCCCGAAACCGCAGGGCTCATCAACAAGACCACTATCGCCAAAATGAAAGACGGAGTTATCCTGATCAACAATTCCCGGGGCCCCCTGGTGGTGGAAGAAGATCTGGCCGACGCCCTGAACAGCGGCAAGGTCTACGCCGCCGGCCTGGATGTGGTTTCCACCGAGCCCATCAAGGGGGACAATCCCCTGCTCAAAGCGAAAAACTGTATCATCACTCCCCATATTTCCTGGGCCCCCAAAGAAAGCCGCCAGCGGCTTATGGATATTGCGGTGAATAACCTGGCGGCCTTTGTCAACGGCAGCCCGGTGAATGTGGTAAATAAGCAGTAATTCTCAGTTTAACGCTATATATGGATTTTAGCCCTCAATTTAGGGCCGTTTTTCCACATTTAGTGGTAAATGTAAAATTGCTGTAAATAAGTAAACAGGCTTCCGCCCCTTGCCATCCGGTAAAAAATCACGGTACGATTTTCTAAAATACCGAACAGCCGGGGGCCGAAGCGTGGGGAAGATTACAAAGCAAGAGAAAGTACAACACATACCGGAAAACCTGCTGACCCTGCGGCGGCGGTTAAAGCTGTCCCAAAAAGATTTTATCCAGGCGTATCTTTCCGGTGAGGGCGGAGCGCCCCTTATAAGCGTTCCCACCCTTTCCAATATTGAAAACGGCAGTACTGCGGGAGTAGCGGAACTGGCGGACCGGGTGGCCCAAAAAGCGCGGGTTGACTGGGCGGTTTTTCTGGAAGACCCCGATAATTTTGCGAAAAACATTGAGCTTTTTTTCGGGGATGCCCTGGGGACAAACAGCCCGGCGGTCCGTAGGGACGGGGAAAAACGCGGCGGCACGGAAGCCCTGGTGGAGGCGATTTCCGAGTACCTTATGGATGCCGTCATCCGGGGCGAGTTGCGGCCGGGCTCAAGATTGCCACCGTACCGGGAACTGGGTAGCCTTTTTGGGGCGGGACGATCCGCGGTCCGGGAAGCCCTTAAGGTTCTCGGCACCCTGGGGATCATCACCATCATGCCGGGGCACGGAACCTTCATCGCGTCTGAAAGCACCGGATTTCTCCATCTGCCCCTGTCCTGGACCTTCCTGCTCGGCGAGAACCGCATGGGGCATCTCATTGACGTGCGGAACGTGCTGGAGATGGAGTCCGCCCGGTTGGCGGCGGAAAAGGCGGATGCCGCGTCCCTGGATAAACTGAAACACATCTACACGAACATGATACAAGCCTTTCAGGAAGCAAATTTTAAAAATTTTCTCGACCTGGACATGGATTTTCACCTGGCCATTGCCGCCTGTTCCAAAAATCCCATCATCATCGACCTGTTGGCGATTTCCCGGAAAATCCTGAGTTACATCAGCCAAAGCGGGATGTTGACCCTAGAACATCTGCGGGATATTTACGCCGAGCACAGCGATATCTACGCCGCCATTACATCAGGCGATCCCTTAGAGGCGAAAAAGGCGATGGAAACCCACCTGGCCAGGGCCCGGCGGCGCTATCACCTCAACACGCAATAGCCTGGCGGCGGACGCAAAGACCCGAAAGAAAAGATTTAACCACTAACCACACAAACCATAGGAATTTCCGGCTCCGGCTAAAAAAGATGATCCCTCAAAAAAAGTGAAAAAAAAACTTGCGTTTTTGAAAGACCCGTGGGACAATGAATTATTAAAAATTGGTTGCCTGGTCGATCAATTTTTAATTAATACGCCGGGAACAACCCGGTTAACGAAGGAGTAGTTTATGGCTGCGGAAAAAAAGAAAAAGGGGCTTTCTCTGACTACCTGGATTCTCGCCGGTACTATCGGCGGTATCATTTTCGGTTCCCTGGTTGGGCCCTGGGCGGCAAACCTGAAATTTATCGGCGACATTTTTATCAGGCTGATTCAAATGTCGGTGGTCCTCCTGGTGATGACCTCGGTAGCCACGGCGGTCGGCAAGGCGGACGGCACGGGGATGGGGAAAATGGGATTCCATACCTTCAAGTGGATCATCGGCTTTACCATTGTTTCCGCCTTCCTGGGGCTTGTCCTTGCCTTTACCATCAAGCCGGGGCTGGGAATAACCATTGCGGAAACAGCGGATATCAGCGCCCCTGCGGCGGTGGGATCCCTCCAGGAAACCCTCCTGGGCTTTGTTCCCACCAATATTATAGGCGCCATGTCCTCAGGCTCCATGGTTCCCTGTATCCTTTTTTCGATCTTTTTTGGTATAGCGATAGGCATGTATACCCGGACCTCGAAAAAAAACATCGTCCTTGAAGTGGTGGAGGGTATCAACGGGATCATTATGAACATTATAAAAATTGTGATGAACCTGGCCCCTATCGGTATCTTCTGTCTCCTGGCCAATGTTGCAGGGGCCACCGGTTTCCGGGTGGTCATCCCCATGGGTAAATTCCTGGGAGCCCTCCTCATCGGCGATCTTATCCAGTTCCTCATGTACTGTCCCCTGACCGCCGCGCTCTGCAAGGTCAATCCCTTCAAGATGCCCAAAAAATTCGCCAAAGTGTCGATCATGGCTCTGACCACTACCTCATCGGCCATCTGTCTTCCTACTAAGATGGAAGACGCGGTCGCCAAATTCGGCGTAAGCCGCCGGGTGGCGGACTTTACCGGTCCCATCACTATGTCCATGAACAGCAACGGCGCGGTTCAGTGTTATGTGTTGGCCATCCTCTTTATGAGCCAGTCAACCGGCATTCCTCTGACCCCTTACCAGCTTGGTATGGCGATCCTCCTGTCTTGTCTGATGTGTATGGGTACCATTGTGGTTCCCGGCGGCATGGTGATCACCTATACCTTCTTGGCCTCCTCTTTGGGGTTGCCCATGGAAAGCATCGCCATCCTTATCGGTATTGATTGGTTCTCCGGGATGTTCAGGACCATCATGAACGTAGATGTGGACATTCTCATTGGTATGCTGGTTTCCGGTAAGCTGGGCGAATTTGACCGGGATGTTTACAACGAAACCAAAACAGTAGAATATTCTCAGGCTGCCTGATGGAGAGGAAATGACTATGAATATGGATGTAATTACCGACAACTTGAAAAAAAATTTACGGGCCCTCCACGAGTACACCGCCACACCCGGCGCGGGCGCCACCCGGCTACCCTTTACCAACGAGGCCCGGGCCGCAGTAAACCACATTCGGACCATGATGGAAGAAGTGGGTCTTGAGGTCCGGGAAGATGAGGCGGGTAACATTATCGGCCTCATCAAAGGGGCGGAACCTTCCCTCCCTGCCCTGGTAACCGGTTCCCATTTTGACACCGTAACCAACGGCGGCGATTTTGACGGACTTGCGGGGATCATGACGGGGATCGAAATTGCCCGCTTGCTCAAACAGGAGGGGGCGGCTCTGAAACGGAACTTCATCGTCATCGGGTTTTGTGATGAGGAGGGTATGCGTTTCGGTACCGGCTATTTTGGATCCAAATCTATCCTGGGCCAGGTTACCCATGAGGATCTGCGTCATTACAAAGACAAGGATGATATTTCAATTTATGAGGCCATGAAGGGATACGGCCTGATTCCCGAAAACCTGCCCCGGGCGACATGGGATCTGAAAAACATCAGGGCCTTCGTGGAGATGCATATTGAACAGGGGCCTATCCTGTACCAGAGCGGCGAGGAATTGGGGCTGGTGGAATGTATCGTCGGCATACAGCGGTACATCGTCACGGTCCGGGGCAGATCGGATCACGCGGGGACGACCCCCATGGATATGCGGATCGACGCGGTGGAAGCCGCCGCCCAAGTGATTGCGAAGATCCCCGGCTGGGCCCGGGAAAAAGGTGAAGGTACCGTGGCTACCACGGGCTTTGTGAAGGTCCTCCCCGGCGGCATGAACATCGTGGCCGAGGAAGTCCAGTTTTCCGTGGATGTCCGTTCTCGGAACGAAGAGAGTATTGACGATATTGTGAGTAAAATCCGCGACGGTCTTGACGAGGCCTGTCGGCAGAACGGCGCCACCTATACCATGGACAACAAGCTGACCATAACCCCGGTGGATCTCAACCGGGACATGCTGGCCCGGCTGGAAAACCACTGCAAACGCCGGGGTTATACCTGGCGGCGGATGATCTCCGGGGCGGGGCATGATGCTCTGGCCATTGGGCAGGTGCTGGATACGGTGATGGTTTTTGTTCCTAGCAAAGACGGCCGCAGCCATTGCCCGGTGGAATGGACCGAATACGAAGATATAGCCAAAGCCGTGGCGGTGATCCATGATCTTATTCTGGAAATGCAGTAAGGTACGGTAATCATGACCAAAAAAGCAACGGATCTGCATATCAGTCTTGAACCAAACCTGAAGGGCGGACGGGACACGGTCCGGATTATCAACATTCTGGAACGCGAAGAAATGTTCGGAACCGGACGCCTCTTTGGGGTCAGCATCATCCCCCCCGGTGGTTCTATCGGGCATCATACCCATGAAGGTGATTTTGAAACCTACTACATCCTCAAGGGCAGCGCCCAGGTCAACGACAATGGCGTATTGTACGATCTGGGGCCGGGGGATATGACCCAGTGCAAAGCCGGGGATTTTCATTCTATCGAAAATACCGGCGCCGTAGATCTGGAATACCTGGCGGTGATCCTCTATAGTAAGGATAGAGTTTCACCCTGATTCGGTAGAAGTTAGCTGTCCGGAAACTTCAGTTTCCGGACAGCTTTATTATTAACAACGCCGCCTGAAGGCGGAAAGGATTTTTTATGGGATATCCCAAGGATATTCTGGCCACCCGGGCGGTGGTTAAGCACGGCTCTTACGCGGTTCTCCCGCCGGAAGGGTTGGTCAACAACGTAGTTCCCGGCATTGAAGGATGCCGGGTGAGTATTGTAGCGTCTCCCAAAATGGGGGCGAGTTTTGTTTTTTACGTGGTGGAGGCGGAGCCAAAGGGCGGAACCACCGCTGTTTTTGGAAATGAGCCGGATATCGAAACCTTCGTATATATTATCGAAGGGGAGGGAAGTCTGGCCACAGAAGGGGAAACCTATTCAGGAACTGCCGGTTCTTATCTCTTTTCTCCCGCCGGATCGGGCCTGGAATTCCGCAACTCCGGAGACAAAAAAATGAAGGCGTTGCTCTACAAACAGATATATATCCCCCTCAAGGGATACTGCGCCACGGCGGTATACGGCAATACCAATCAGATCTCGTACCGGGAATACGACAACATGGCGAATGTTTTTATCAAAGATTTGCTTCCCATAGACATCGCCTATGATATGAATATGCATATCCTTTCCTTCGCGCCGGGAGGCTGCCATCCCTTTGTGGAAACCCACGTTCAGGAACATGGGGCCTATATTCTGGAAGGTGAGGGCTGTTACCTCCTGGACAACGAATGGCGGATGATCAAACAAAACGATTTTGTCTGGTTCGGCCCCTATGTCAGTCAGGCCGCCTATGGGGTAGGCAAAACAAATTTCACCTACATCTATTCCAAAGACTGCCACCGGGACGTAACGCTGTAATGAACGTAAGGAGTTAGGGGGGAGAAGTTACAAAGGGCTTCTACCGGTTCGCCCTCTGTCATTCCTGCGAATTGGATCACCCCTGACTCTCCGTTTTGCGGGTCAGACCATCTTTCCAGCAATTCCCGCCTCTGCCTATACCATGTCTCTTCTTAATGCTTGCTATGAAGCCTTGGGCGTGATTTATAAAATATCCGATCCCTGCCAAATTTCGCGTTTTTATCAGGGAGGGTGCAATAATCGCTGATTAACCACACGTTGGCGACCAGGAAAAAGTATAACGGTGAAACTAACGGTTTTGTACACCCGAAACAGTAACCAGCAGCCGTTGTGCCTGAACGCCGGAGCATCCTGTCAGGCTTGTTTTCCCGCTTACCGCCTCCGTGTACACCGATCCCCACTATAGTGTTGAAACGACCGTAACCCTATGCTGGGGGACCCCTAATGTTGCAATATTAAATGAGATGATTGTCATTATCCCCATAGTCCGAACCCCCGCGTCGGGATGACACAAAGACCGCTCTCATTATAGCGGTTACGGAAACACCTCCACCGGGATGGCCGTTCCTATGACCGCCCGCAAGGCCGCCGCCCGCCTTTCCAGTACCGCTTCCGGCAACGCTTCCGCCAGGGGATCCTCCGGCGCGGGACGGGCCTTGCCGTAAATCTGCACCGCCCGGACGCCGGCGCCATAACCGCCGCTTTCGGCAAGTTCCGCTGCAAGATGGACCCAGGCCGCTTCTTCCGCCGCCGGAGGCTCCCGTCCATGCACGGCGCAAACCATGGTTTGCAGAGTTACCGGCGCAGCGCGCGCGAATCGCCGGATACCTCCGATCAGCGCGTCAAAGGGGATGCCGGATCGGTCCATCGCCTCGTACCAGGCCGGGGTTCCGGCATCCAGCTTGAGCCAGATGTTGAGCTTCATGCCGCCCAACGCGGCATCCCTCATAAAGGCGAAGGTCGTTTCTTTCAGAAGCCCCGTACCATTGGTGATGACCACCAGGGCCGCTTCCGGGACAAAACGCTCCCTGATCCGTCCCGCCGCTTCCAGAGCCTCCTGGAAATCAGGGGACAGGGAAGGCTCCCCGTTTCCCGAAAAGCAGATGTCCCGCACCGGAATTCCCCCTTCCGCCGCCTCCGCCAGGACGCACTCAAGGGCTTTTTCCATAACCGGAAGGGAAAAAGCTCGGTCCGAATGAAAGGGAAACACCTCGCAATAGGGGCAGTTGAAAGAACAGACCTTATGATCCGGGAAAAGGTTGATCCCGATGGAAAGGCCCTTGGAACGCCGGGAATAGACCGGATACACAACAGCCCCGCCTTCCCTGCCCCGGTGATTCTCAACCGGCCCCGGACAGAAGCCTTTCACGTAACTAAGCCCTCGCCGCCGCAGCCGCGCCGTGGCCGGCCAGACCTTCCGCCCCGGCCATCCGTTCCGCCGCAAGCCGCGCCGCGTCAAAGCCGGAACCGGAGGCGCAGCGGAGGCTGGTCGGGGTCTTGAGGAAGTGGCGTACCGAAAGGCCGGCGGAAAACCGGGCGCTTCCAGAGGTGGGGAGGGTGTGGTTGATTCCCGCCGAATAATCCCCCAAAACTTCCGCCGCCCGGCTTCCCACAAAGAGGGAACCGTAGTTTCTTAAGATTGGAATCCAGGAGTTGGGATTTTCCACCTGGAGTTCCAGATGTTCCGGCGCCACGATGTTGGCGATACGGCCCGCCGCCTCCATGGACGGGTAAACGACGATAAGCCCCCCCGCGTCCAGGGAAGCGCGGGCGCAGGCGGCGGTTGGCAGCACGGCAAGGCGCTTTTCCACCGCCGACTCGACCCGTCCGGCTAAGTCCCGGCTTGGAAGCAGGGCGCGGGCGCGGGCATCCGGGTCATGTTCCGCCTGGGCCAAAAGGTCCGCCGCGATAATATCTTCAAACGAGGCGCGTCCGGCGATCATAGTACGGAGATCCGGGTCCCGGCCGTCAGCGATGATCAGCACATCCGTGGGACCGGCGACGAAGTCTATGCCCACCTCCCCATAGAGGAGGCGCTTCGCGGCGGCCACGTACTTGTTGCCGGGCCCGGCTATCACGTCAACACGGGGAATAGTCCCGGCGCCATAGGCAACGCCGAGCGCCAGGGCCGCCACCGC
>JAIRLK010000248.1 GCA_031259515.1 Treponema sp.
CCCCCCCCACCCCCCACCCCCCCCCCCCCCGGGGGGGCGCGCGCGCCCCCCCCCCCCCCCCCCCCCCCACCACGCGACTTCAGTCCGTGGACGGTTAAAAACCCTCCGGGCGCAGAGAAGTATGCTGCGAAATTAACGGAACGTATTTTCACCACTTATTTCCTCACCTGGGACTTGCGTCCCTAGGACTTTCATCAAGTCCGTACAAGTCTATAAAACGTAAGCCGAGATCATTCTATCTGAAAGCTCTACTTTTTGTCAAGTCAAAACTTTTTAAATTCAGGATAAACGCATAGAATTAAGATGAATGAGGCAGGAGCAGGTTCCGAATGGCTTGGGCATTGAGCAACTTGAAAATGGTCTCAAGGTGCCGCTCAAAACTCAGTTAGTGGCAAACTGAGTTTTGCTGGCTCCGGGGATGAAAACCGCCGCGTGTCCACCTCGTCATTTTTATTTTTTCGATTCTTGACAAACCACCGTAACCGGGCAATAGTTTTAGGTGGTAATTGAATAGCTTTCAGTCGTAAATACAGAGGGGTTTTTCCGTGCAGTTGCAGCGTCCGGCGTTTATTCAGGAGCAGCGATTAAAGATGAGTCCTCAACTCTATCAGTCTATCAAGATGATGGAGCTGCCCATGATGGATTTGCGGGAAAAAATTGAAGAGGAACTGGAGCGGAATCCGGCGCTGGAAGTGATGGAGGATCATTCCACCGTATCCCTGGACGGGGCTTATACCCCCCCCAAGGAAGAAGACGCCTACTTTGAGGTTACTTCCGACTCGGGCTTTGTCCGCCGGGGCGGGAACGAGGCGATGGAGGAACAGTACAAGTTTATTGAAGGAGCTTTGTCCAGGCCGGAGACGCTTCAGGAGCATCTGCTCTGGAGCCTGCGGCTGGAACCGGCGGACGAGGAGATCCGGCGGATCGGGGAACTGCTGATTCAAAACTTGGATTCCGATGGGTTCCATAAGGAGCCTGTGGACTTGCTTCTTAAAGGGGAGGATCCGGGGAAGATCGGCGCAGCTCTGAGGTTGGTGCAGTCCCTGGATCCGCCGGGGTCCTGTACGACGGGTTTCCGCGAATCCCTTTTGGTACAGACCCGGCTTTTGACGGACGCGCCGCCGGGGATGGAAGAAGCCTTGGATTATCTGGAGCTTCTTGAAAAGGGGAAGTTCGCCGAGGTTGCCAAAAAATTGGGGCGCAGCCAGGAAGAAATCGGCGTTATTCTGGAGCGGATTCGGGAGCTTTCGCCCTTTCCGGGGCGGCGGTTCGATTCCGCTGACACCCGGTATGTGGTCCCGGACCTACAGGTTATCAGGAAAGAGGAGGAATTCGCCATCATTTTAAATGAAGAGGAAATTCCGGTCCTGGGGATCAACCCCTTCTTCATGAAGATTTCCGATAAAAAAGACGAGAACCGGAAAAACACCGATGCGGCCGGTAAAGAGGTCAGGGACTTTGCCAAAGAAAACATCAAAGAGGCCCGGTGGTTCATTCAGTCTATCAATCAGCGCAACCATACCTTGTTGCGGGTTTCCCGGGCCATCGTGGAATTTCAGCGGCCATTTTTTGTGAACGGGCCCAAATACCTGGAGCCGCTTACCTTGCGGGATATAGCCCAGGAGTTGGGGGTCCACGAGACGACGGTGTCCCGGACGGCCAACGGCAAGTACATGCAGACCGAATGGGGTATCTTCGAGGTGCGTTATTTTTTTACCAATTCAATTTCCAGGACGGGATCCGGCGGGTCCCGGTATTCCAAGGAAGGCGTCAAGGAAATAATCCGGGAACTTATCTCCGGGGAAGAGCGGCGCATTCCGGATCAAGAGATCACCGATCTGCTTGCCAAGCGGGGAATTTCTATCGCCAGACGGACAGTCGCAAAATACCGGAGTGAACTGCATCTGGGTTCATCATATTCACGATGAACCGGCTCAAATGAGCCTGCCTCCCGGAGCTCGGACCTCCGTTTTTTGCGATTTCTGCCGGCGGTGTTAAAATATTTTTTCATGTGCGGGGGCTGCCGCATTCAGGAGGTAGTATGAATACTGAAATCAAAGCCGTGCATTTTACCTTGAGGGACGATGCCAGGGAGTATCTGGATCGGAAGATTACGCGAATTCACAATGCCGAAAATATGATCATTGATCTCCTTTTTACCCTGACAAAAGACAAGAATTTTTCCGCCGAGGCGACGGTAAACTTCCGCTGGGGGGTATCCATACATGTGAAAGAGGATGATTTTGAGCTGACTCCCGCCATTGATAAGATGATGGATAAGCTGGATGCGAAGATAACCAAGGAAAAAGAAAAAGCCAAAGAGATAGCGAAGAAGGAAGCCGCTTCGGAGAAACGTAAAAGCGAATAACCGGAACGATTTATTCCGCGTCGTAGTCCGCTTCGGCTTCGGCGGCCAGGGCGATGCCGGTTTCGGCGCTTAGGGAGTTGAGATTCCCGTAGAGGCCGTTGCCGGCTGCGTCCCCGCCGGCCTTCTTTGGGGCGGAACGACCCGCACCCCGGGCAAAGCGTTTTTTTGCGGCTTCCCGATCCTCCAGGGCTAGTTTGGCGGCGGCCCGGACGGCCCGGGCGGAGGTTTCGCTCAGGCGGCAGCTTTCGGCCAGGGCTTCGGGAGCGGCGGCGGCCAGGGCCTCAAGGCTGCCGTAGGCTTTCATAAGGGCGGCGGCTCGTTTGGGGCCTATGCCCTCCACGGACTCCAGGACCGGGAAAGCCAGATCCTTGGAACGGAGCCGCTGGTTGAGGGATGTGGCGAAACGGTGGGTCTCGTCTCGGACAAACTGGAGAACCTTAAGGGCTTCGGAACGTTTGGAAAGGCGTACCGGTTCCCTCGTGTAGGGGAGCCAGAGTTCCTCATCCCGTTTGGCCAGGCCCACGAGTCCGCTGTTCATGCCCAGCTCATCGAATACTCCCTTGGCGGCGTTCACCTGGCCTATGCCGCCGTCTATGAGTACCAAATCCGGCAGTTCTTTACCCTCCCGGATGAGCCGGGAATAGCGGCGGCGTACGGCTTCCCGCATAGCGGCAAAGTCGTCTACCACTCCCACCACGGTGCGGAGCTTGAAGCTGCGGTAGTTCTTCCGGTCCGGGACCCCGTTCTTAAAGGAGATGAGGGAAGCCGCCGGATGTTTCCCGTCCAGTTGGGCTATGTCGAAGCCTTCAATCCGTTCGGGTCTGGTTTTGAGCCCCAAGACTTGAGCCAACTCGTCCAGGGCGGGACCCGCCCCCCGTTCCTTGAGCCGCCGTCTCAGGTCATCCAGGGCGTTCTGCCGGGCCATGGCCAGAACCGCTTCGTGGCGCTTTTCGTCCGGCGGAAGCAGTTCCGGCTCATAGCCGAACTGTTCCCGGAACCAGCGGAGAAGGGAAGCGTCCGGGGAGGCCGCGCCCAAAGCCAGATAGATTCGCGGCGGGGGAGGGCGATCCGGGGCGTAGTAGGAAGCGGCGAAAGTCTCCAGAGATTCGGACTCGCCGGCGGCGGAACGGGTGCGGAACAGTTCCCGTCCGGTCATCTTGCCGCCCCGCATGGAGAAGACCGTAAAGGTAGCCAGGATGCCTTCCGCAGCCCAGGCAATGTAGTCCCGGCCTTCGGGATCAAAGTCCACCACGGTGATGCCCCCGGAAAGCTGTTCTATGGCTTTAATGGCGTTTCTGAGCTGGGCGGCCCGCTCAAATTTCAATTCCGCCGCAGCCTCGTGCATCCGTTCGGTGAGTTCTATGATGAGGGATTCGGTTTCTCCAGCCAGAAGCGTTTCCACCCGCTTAATATGGCGGCCGTATTCTTCGGCGTTGATCTTGCCGCAGCAGGGGGCGGTGCAGCGGCCTATGTGGTAATACATGCAGGGAACCTGGCTGCCGGCGCCGCCCTTCCGCCGTGCGGGAAGGCGGCGGCACTTCCTCAAAGGAAAGAGCTTGTCGATGAAGTCCAGCATAGTGTCCACTGCGGGGACGTTGGGGAAGGGGCCGAAATACCGGGACCCGTCCTCTACGATATGCCGGGTCCTGAACACCCGGGGGAATTCCCCGGCGGTAACGCGGATCACCGGGTAGGTCTTGCCGTCCTTCAGGTTAATGTTGTACCGGGGGCTGTGCTGTTTGATGAGGGTGTTTTCCAGGATCAGGGCTTCGTATTCGTTGGCTACAATGATGGTCTCTATGGCCTGGACATGACGCATCAGGGTGGCGGTCTTAACGTCTTTGCCGCCGGAAAAATAAGAGTTCAGCCGGTTTTTGAGCATCTTCGCCTTCCCCACGTAGATGATCCGGTTCTCGCTGTCCCGCATGATGTATACCCCCGGTTCCCGGGGCGCGTCGCCGGCTGCGGCTTTAAGGGAAGCCCAGGTATCGGAAAGCCCTGTATCCATAGCGAAAGTATACTGTTTTTTGCTTTGATGATGAATAACCCGCCAGGATAAACGCATAGAATCTTTTTAGAGGGCGTTCAGCGGAAAATTAGCCCTTGAATCGGCCTCTATCCAGGGCGTTAGCTCCCTTTTCGCCGGCTTCATCCCCTGAATCAGACCTCATATTTTTTCTATGGGTTTATCCTGAGAGGTTACGGACTTTCCTTGTCCAACCTCCTAAAAAATGCTATGCTAAAAACGAAATATGACAGACAAACAGGCGGAACGGCAAAAAAAAATACTGGAAATTGTCAGCCAGGTTAACCGTATAGAAGTCGCAAAGCTGGCGGAGATGGTAGGCGTTTCCAAAGTTACCCTGCGCTCAGATCTGGACCAGCTTGAGGAAAAGGGGATCATCGGGCATGAAAAGGGAGAGGTTTTTCCCGGCTCCAGTGATGATATTAACAACCGGCTAACTTACCATTATGACACCAAACGCAAAATAGCCCAGGCCGCCTCCACGCTGGTACAGGACGGGGAAGCGGTGATGATTGAATCCGGCTCCTGCTGCGCGATTTTGGCGGAAGCGTTGACCGTAAACCGGCGAGAAATACGGATTATCACCAATTCCGCCTTTATCGCGGCCTATATCCGGCGGCTGCCCCAGGCAAGAATCGTGTTGTTGGGGGGTGATTATCAAAACGACGCCCAAGTGATGGTCGGCCCCATCGCCCGCCTGTGCGCCCAAGGCTTTACCGTAGACAAGCTCTTTATCGGGACGGACGGATTTTCGGAAAACGGGTTTACTGGCAAGGATCATCTGCGGGCCGAGACCGTACGGGATATGGCGAAACAGGCAAGAGAGGTGATTATTCTTACCGAATCGGAAAAGTTTTCCAAGCGGGGATTCGCGCCGCTTCTTCCGTTACACGCGGTCAATACGGTTATTACGGACAGCGCCATCCCCGCCGGGGCCGAAGCGCGCCTTGCGGAAAAGGGTGTAAAGGTGTATAAAATACCGTTGTAACGGCGTTCTCCGCCTAAAAAAAACAATCCACCCCATGATCAATAAAAACCTGCCGGTAGTCCGCTAAATCTTCTTTGTGGATCTGCGGCATCCCCCGCAGAGCATACTCCCAATTCAGTTTTTCGTATTTTTTCTCCCCAAACTGGTGAAAGGGAAGGAGTTGCGCTTTTCCAAGCCCCACAGCCCTGATGAGGCGGGAAAAACCCTCCGCATCGGCCAACGAATCGTTATACCCAGGTATGACCGGAATCCGGGGAAGGACGACCTTGCCTCGCTCCAGGGCTTTTTGCAGGTTTTCAAGGATAGGGCCGTTATGAACGCCGGTTCCTTCCTCATGGCGGCGGTCATCATGATGCTTTATATCAAAAAGAATCAAATCCACTCCGGCGAAGACTTTCTCAAAAACTTCAGGCCGCGCGTAACCGGAAGTCTCGATAGCCCGGTGGATTCCTTCTTTTCCTAATGCTTCCAGCAAGGCGGCGGCAAATTTCCCCTGGGTCAGCGCTTCCCCGCCGGACAGGGTAACGCCGCCCCCGGATTCCTCGTAAAAAGGCCGGTCTTGGAGGCAGACATCCACCGTTTCTTCTATCGAATAAGGCCGGGAATCGGGAGTTTCCCCCATCATACAGGGCTCGGCCCGCTGGGATTCGGGGTTGGAACACCATTTGCAGGAGAGGGGGCAGCCTTTGAAAAACACCACCGTCCGTATGCCAGGGCCGTCATGGAGGCTGAATTTCTGAATATTAAAGAGAAGTCCGGTAAGCGCCATAGTTCTACTATAAAAAACAAATTCCGGTCTTGTAAAGCGCCATATCTTATTAAAATAATGATATTTACATCTTTAATAAAATATTTTATTATCTTAATAATTTTATTATTGACAAAGAAAAGTTTACAAGATATTCTTAACGGTACCGGGTAGAGTATCCCGGGATAAAAATTTTTCCAGGAGGAAACAATGAAAAAGATTCTCGGTATTTTTGTTCTGGTATCTGTTTTGTTTTGCGGCATCTCTCCGCTCTTCGCGGGGGGCAGCCAGGCGGCGTCCGGCGAGAGCGGAGATAAGTCCTACCGGATCGCCTTTCTTCCCGGTAGTATGGCTAACGAATCCCAGGCGTATTCGGCCAAGCAGTTCCAGAAATTCGGCCCCTCAATGGGATTCGATGTAACCATTTTTGACGGACGCGCTGACGCTCAGGTTCAGGCG
>JAIRLK010000377.1 GCA_031259515.1 Treponema sp.
TAGGGAATGGGCAAATTACGGTAATGATGTGGCCCATCGTAGTGGATACTAAGTTTAGTACCACCGACAGAGATGTACCGGCAGGGTCACGGAATAAAGAACCGGAAGTAAAGGACGGGAAACCTGAAACAGTCGAGCTTCACGCGGGTAATTGGGATGTAACCTGGACAATAATACGGGGAAACGCCGACAACGGTCTGGCTGATTTGATACAGGCGCAGCGGATGTTCTCCGAAGCCGGAGATACCCTGCTGCTCAGAAGCAAAAAAACCTTCCTAAGGGGGGCTGGCCTTAGCGATAGTGAAAAGACGTACGAAGCTGAAACCGGGAATGTCATTACCCTGGGGTTGGGCAAGTACGGGGTTGGGGAGGCTCGTAAGGGGAAAACCGGTTCGGTTACTTTTAATCTGGAATACGTTCCGTTTAACATACGAGGTTCCGAAAAAGGAAATCCCTGGAGGACGTTTAACAAAAAATCGGCCTTTGACCTGAGCGGGGCCAACGAGCCGGTGTGGATCATCCGGAACGGAATAAATGATCTGGTACAGAATAGTGCCACGAACTTTAAGACCTTGGGGGATGGGACAAGCAACGGGAACGGGGCAACGGCTTTTAAGATACTAGTTACCGGTTCTGTATCCATCCCGATACCGTGGTGATTGTCCACCGGTTCATATAACCACCGTCCGGTGTGGACAATGGATGAGTTAGGGATTAAAAGTCCGCGCCGGACGTAGCTAATTTTCCCGCTTTTCATGCACTTTTTAATTCTCCTTAATCGTATTATTATTTCATTATGGCACGGAGCAAGTATGGTGTAACTCCCTGGGGGGCGTGGTTTATTGAGGTCCTGAATGGCTATGAAATGGGCGCCCGGTTGGACCGGGGAAGAACCTATGCCAATACCGGTCGTGTTCTTTCCTTAACCATTGAAACGGGGAAAGCCATAGCTAAGGTCAAAGGAAACTACCTCCCCTATTACCGGGTGGAGATCGATTTTCCCATACTCAAAGAACAGGAGCAGGTATACCGTATGATCGAGGAGGACCCTGCCCTCCTTGCCCGTATAGCCGCCGGAGAATTGCCCGAAGAATTTTTGGTTAAACTGAAGGCCGAAGGGATCAGCCTGATTCCCCGGCGCTGGCGGGAAATGAAGCGGTCCTGTAGCTGCCCCGACTATGGGGATCCCTGCAAGCACATGGCTGCCCTCTACTATATCATCGCCCGGGAAGTGGACGCGGACCCTCGGGTACTGTTCCGGCTCCGGGGGGTGGACCTGGAGGCGCGTTTTGGCCGCCCTATGGCGGTGAGCCTGCCCGCCCCCTTCACGGTAACGGCGGCCCTGCCGGCGGCCTTGCCGGAAGAGCCGGGAACCCCGCCTTCCCCCGTGGTTCCCCCTATGCCGTTGGTTTTCGGCGAAATACCCCACTGTGCGGGACTCATCACCTCCCTGCTTCCGCCTGCTCCGCCTTTTAGCGACCGGGACTTTGCCCTTGCCCTGGCCGATTTTTATCACCAGGCCGCCCGTTTTGAAGTCTGGAAATCAGCTTCCGCTGTGGATGATACCGGGGATGTGGAACACCGGTTTTCCCGTTCCCGCTGGGCCGTCCTTTGTCCTAATCCCGCTCCGGGCGCGGAACCTATGCTTCAGGAGACGGATATTCAGGGAAACACGACCGCCTATACCCTGTTTGACGCGTATAGCCGGTTTGTGAACTTTTCCTCCGATGACGGAACGGAAAACTATGTATTCCTTTTTTACCTCTTCAAATTTCTAAACCTAGTCTGCCGCTTCTGTGCGTTCATTCCGTTTGTACTGCTGGAGAAGGGGATCCTCAAGATAATCTGGAAACCTTACGATACCCTCCCCCAGATTGGCCAGGTTCTGGATGCCCTGGCCGGTTTGGAACGGGGTATGCTGCCTCTTCCTGTTACGGAGAAGCCCCGCCGGCGCGGTAAAAAAGAAAACAAGGTCTTGGCAAGCGGCAGAAGCGTGGTGGATCTCCTCTCGTCGGCCTTTTTGGGGGAATGGGTAAAGCAAAACTATTTTGCCCGCCGGACAAAAGGTGGAAGCAGGGAATACCAGGGGCTGCTGGAGATTTTTTTCCAGGGCCAGGGTATAGAGACCGCTTCTCCAGCCCTGCGGAGCCTTCCCCTGTCCATAGACCGGTGGCTTTCGGTACTCCACATTGATTTTTCCGCCTGGAAATACTTGTTTACCGTTAAGGAGGCTTCCCGGACAAAACGATCCCCGCCCGGTATGGTTACAGATGAGGAAGCGCCGGATGTTCCATTGAATTTTACCCTTTCCATGGATCTGCTCACCGAAACCGTGGCCGGGATGAAACGGACGCCCCTATACGCTGTCGCATCGGGGAAACCGGGGAACAACGCAACAGGCGCCGGTAAAACAAGCAAGACCCGGTCTTCCGCTTCCGCCGGCCCGGAAGCCGCCGGCGCCGCGGAAACCCTGTCGCTGTTGCGGGCGCCTACCGCCCTGTCCAACTACCTCCCGGAAATACGCACCCTCATGACCCGGAAAACCGTCCGGCTTACGGAAGAACGTCTCGCTGCCTTTCTTGAGTCCGCCGCGCCCCTCCTTACCCGGCTGGGTATAGGGGTGGAATTGCCCAAGGCGCTAAAACGGGAACTTAAGCCCCGTCTGGTCCTCAAGAGTACGGGCAGTAACAAGAAGCGGGGATCGCTGGTGAGTTACCTGGAGCTTGATTCCCTGTTGAATTGGGAATGGCAGATCGCAGTGGGGGATCGGATCATGGACCTTGCGGAATTTGAAAAACTCTGCCGGCGGAAACAGGATCTGATCCGGTTCCGCGACGGCTTTGTAAAGCTCGATCCTGAAGAACTGGCAAAGCTTTTGAAAAAGGCCGGTGAAGCGCCGCCGGGGATCAACGATTTTCTTAAAGCCCACTTTGCCGGGGACAGTATTCTTGCTTTCGATGCCGGGGAGATCATCCAAAACCTGTTTGAGGAACGCCGGTTTCCGCCGCCTAACGCTCTGGCGGCATCCTTGCGTCCCTATCAGAAGCGGGGTTACAACTGGGTCTGTTCCCTGCTCATGGCCGGTTTCGGCTGTATCCTGGCGGACGACATGGGGCTGGGCAAGACCATTCAGTCCATCGCGGCCCTGCTCCGGCTCAAGGAGGAAGGGCTGCTGGCCGACCGCTGTCTGGTCGTAGCCCCCGCCGCGCTCCTGGAAAACTGGGAACGGGAGCTTGCCCGCTTCGCTCCCTCCCTTTCGGTGTCCCGTTACCACGGCGCGGGACGGCGGCTGGAAAAGGAGCGGCACGATGTGTTCCTTACCACCTATCAGACCGCGGTCCGGGATGCCTCCTGGCTGGAAAAACAGACTTTCTCCCTTCTTATCGTGGACGAAGCGCATCTTATGAAAAACGCCGATACCCGGATTTCCCAGACCGTCAAGAAACTGCGCCCCCGGTTTCGCCTGGCCCTTTCGGGAACCCCGGTGGAAAACCGCCTGGAAGACCTGCGTTCCCTCTTCGATTTCATCCTTCCCGGATACCTGGGAAACCCGGTGGAATTCAAGCGGGAGTACCGGTATCCTATTGAAGTGCTGCGTGATACCGAAAAGGCCGGCGGCTTGCGGAAGATCACCGCCCCCTTCCTTTTGCGGAGGGTCAAGACCGATAAGACCATCATCAAGGATCTGCCGGATAAGATCGTAACCAACGAGTACGCTGTTCTGGAAAAGGAGCAGGCCGCCCTCTACGAGGGCATGGTCGCCGAGACCCTGGATAAACTGGAGCGCCTGGATCCCAAGGACCGGTCCGCGCTGATTCTCTCCCTGCTTACGGGCCTTAAACAGATCTGCGATCATCCCCGTGTCTATGATAAGGAGAGTCCCGCGGTTTCCGCACTTTCGGGAAAGGCTCTGCTGCTTCTCACCCTCCTGGAAGAAATTCTGGCCAACCGGGAAAAGGCCCTTATCTTTAGCCAATATGTGGAAACCCTGGACTGCCTGTCCCAAATCATCACCGGGGAACTGGGTGAACCGGTCCTGGTCTATCACGGCGGCATGAGCCAGAAATCCCGGTCCGAAACCATCGCCGCCTTTCAGAACGATCCCGCTTCCCGCCTGCTTCTGGTAAGCCTTAAAGCCGGCGGCCTTGGCCTTAATCTTACCGCCGCAAGCCGGGTCATCCACTACGACCTCTGGTATAACCCGGCGGTGGA
>JAIRLK010000002.1 GCA_031259515.1 Treponema sp.
AACCCCGTCTGGCGCCTGATTCTATCAGAGTGGAATTTACCAACCCCGATGCCGCCATGCGTTCCCTCCTGGAACTGCGTATCCTGGGCCATATTAATGTAGGCCAGGTGAACGAGGAGATGGTTTTTATTTCCCGGCTGGATCTGGAAACAGGAAACGCAAGCCTGAGTTATGTAAAGTAAGGGCCGCCGATGGAATTCCTGGACTACTACCGTGACAATCTTACCTATCTGCGGAACTTGTCCGCCGAGTTTGCCGTGGAGTTTCCCAAGATCGCGGGGCGTTTGGGCTTGGGGGAATTTGAATGCGAGGATCCCTATATCGAACGCCTTCTGGAGGGCACGGCCTTTTTATCCGCCCGGGTGGAAAAAAAACTTGACGAAAGCTATGCCTCCTTATTGGAATCGATTTTAAATTCCGTTGCTCCCAATGCCCTGTACCCCATCCCCTCGGGCGCGGTATTGGAACTGACCCTGAATCCCGCCAACGAGCAGGTCCGTTCCGGAACTACCCTTCCGGCAGGTACGGTACTGGACGCTTTTATTCCTACCATAAACAGCCCCTGCCGTTTTTCTACCCTTGAAGACACGCACCTTTCGCCCCTGGCGGTAACGGAGACGGAATATATCACCAGGAGCCTTGCGGATTTCGGGATCAATAACCCCCAGGGCCTTGCGGGACTCCGTATAAAACTCTCCTCTTCCGCCGCTTTGTCCTCTTTCGCAGGCCGCCTGAACTTCTATATAAATCTCGCCGAAGCGGACGCTTCCCTGCTCCTGCGCCAGCTTATGCACGAAACTGTGGGACTTTACATCCGTTCCGGGGAGGACGGGAAATTTGTCCCCCTTTCAGGGGCTTCCCTTGATATGCCTTTGGCATCAGGGCTAAAGCTCTTGCCAGGCCGTATCAAAGGCCACGTTCTGGGGCTTAGGGTGTTGCAAAATTTCCTGGCCTATCCCGCTTTTTTCAAGTTTTTTTCCCTTGAAAATCTTCAGGGCGCTTTCGCGCCTTCCACAAACACCGCAGAACTGCTCCTGGTGTTCAAGCGGAGGGAACCCTCCCTGGTTTCCGTCAAGGGATCTTCCCTCAAGCTGAACTGCGTTCCTGCGGTGAATCTTTTTGCCAAACGCTCCGACCGGGTCATGATCGAAAAGGAAGCCTACCAGTTTCATGTTGTCCCCGACAGGGCGGCGCCCAGGGATTACGAAGTAGTCCATATCCAACGCCTGGAATTTTTCAATGAACAAAACGAAACCCTGTTTTTTGCCGAAAATTTTTATGAAGATAATCCCCTGGCCGAAAAGACCAGAAAGAATTTTTTTAGCCAGCAACGCCGTAAAACACTGGTAAATTCCCTGAACGCCCGGCGCAGTTCCTACGACGGCGCGGAAGTCTTTGTTTCTTTCTCCGCCCAGGATAGAAAGATAGAAGAAGCCTATCAGTTTGCGGCGGATACGATCTGTACCAACCGGGATTTGGCCCTGCTGCTCCTGCCTGAAACATCCCTGAATTCCCGCAGCCCCCTTTTGAGCGGCGCGGTCTTTATAAGCCGTCCGACCAGGCCGGAATATTCCCTTTTTTACCGCCAGGGAACTTCGGATTTTTCAAAACTGAGCCATATCGTTTTTAACCTTTCCGCCCTGTTATGGCAGAACGGCAAATTCCCCCTTGAGGCCCTGCGGACCCTGCTGGGTTCCTATCAGGTTCACTCCAGGGAGGAAACGGAGCGTATGCTTGAAGGGCTTATTTCCCTGGAAAGCAAGAGCGCCGCTTTCCGGTTTATACGGAAAGGCGCGGTTTTTTTTGAATTAGGCTGGAAGGTGAGTTTTACCCTGGATGAAACCGCCTACGCCGGTATGGGCTATTATACCTTTGGAAAGATCGTGGCTGAAGTCTTAAAATCCTTTGCCCCCGTTAATACCATTTTGGAGATTCATTTTTTGACCAAACAATCAGGACGCATAGCGATATGGAAAACCTTAGAAGACTGATCCGTACCTGGTCCCAGAATCTCCGGCAGGGCATAGCCGCCCCGGATTTTTGGGGTTTTGTGCGGAAGCTGGAAAAGAACAACGCCCCAAAGCCGCGGCTGGGCTACGCCAAACACCCCTCGGACGAGAACATCCGGTTCGGTCAAATGCCCTATCTCTACTTTCCTGTAAGCGATATTGCCGAAATTACCGAAGGAAAACGCGCCGGTGTTGACGCCCTGATGTTTACCTACTTTTTCGGCCTTCTGGGGGTGAACGGGCCCATGCCCTTGGAATTTACGAATTACGTCTACCTGCGCTCGTACAGCCATTACGATCAAACCTGGCGGCGTTTTCTGGATATTATCCACCACAGGATGCACGTGTTTTATTACCGGGCCTTTGCCCAGAACGAACAGAGCATCAGCTTTGACCGCCCCGGAGACGATCCGGTGCGGAACATTATCAGGAGCCTTACCGGGCTGCCCCCAAAAATGGCCGATTCGGTTTCGGAAGCCGTTGTCCTCTCGTATGCGGAAAATTTTTCCTTTATGGCCAGAAACCGGAGCGGTCTGGAGGACATTCTGCGCCGTATGCTTAACACCAGGGTAAGGGTAAAGGACTTTATAACCGCTCCCTATGACCTTGCCCCCGAAGATTATGCCGTTCTGGGGGATCGGAAAAGCGCGGTCCTGGGGCTTAACCTGCAAATCGGGCGGAGCTGTCTCTGCGCCACCAGGCGCTTTGAAATAGAAATAGGTCCTATAGGCTATGACACCTACCAGGTTTTGATGACCCCCGGAAGCGGCTTTGAGACGCTCAGGCGGACCGTCAACTTATACCTGGATCGTCCTTTGGATTATGTCTTTGTAATACATATTGCCGGGGGCGTCCCTCAGGCAAGGCTGGGGTTTGACTGGACCCGGGCCGATGCCGATGCCGCGCAGCTTGGGTACACCTGCCGGCTCGGCAATCCCGGCAGGGATTTGGAACTGCGAATCGACGCTTCCCGGTTTAGCCGGAGAACAAGCGAAGAAATAATACAAGAAACGGCCTAAGCCGCGGCACCCGGAGGTAATAGTTGCTATGAGCAAACTTAAACGGATTCAGCTTTTTTCTAAACTCGATGAGAAGGCGTACAAGGCTATTGAAAGCGCTACGATTCTCTGCAAGACCAGGGGCAATCCTTACATTGAATTGACCCATTGGGTAAACCAGATCCTGCTTTCGGAAAACACCGACTGGCACGAGGCCCTGCGTTTTTTTGCCCTTGATGAAGCGAAGTTGTCCAGGAACATGATCGCGGCTATGGACGCCCTGCCCCGTGGGGCGTCTTCCATCTCGGACTTTTCCAATACCATAGAACTGGTGATCAAGGAAGCCTGGATGATTGCTTCCCTGGTTTTCAAGGAAGGGGCCATCAGGACCGGGCATCTTCTTATCGCCATCAAGCAGACCCCGGAATTTGCCCGGCAGCTTCACGACATGAGCGGGGAGTTTGTCAAGATAAACGGGGATATGCTGGCGGAACAATTCGCGGGGATCGTCAAAAACTCCGGGGAGGTCTCCACCGCCGTGTCCGCAGGAGAAAGCGGCGCCACCGGCCAGGCCGGCGCCCTCATGGGCAGCGCCGCTATGGGCGGCGCCGAGGCATTGCGGCTCTACACCGCAGACATGACCGCGGCGGCGGCGGCGGGCAAGAGCGACCCCATTGTCGGGCGGGATACCGAGATTCGCAAGATCATCGATATCCTTATGCGCCGCAGGCAGAACAACCCCATACTCACCGGCGACGCGGGGGTGGGCAAGACCGCGGTGGTGGAAGGCTTTGCCCAGCGCCTTGCCAAGGGGGATGTGCCCGGCAGCCTCAAGGGGACCCGCCTCCTCTCCCTGGACATCGGCCTGCTCCAGGCCGGGGCCAGCATGAAGGGGGAATTTGAGAACCGGCTGAAACAGGTTCTTGAAGCGGTGCAAAC
>JAIRLK010000058.1 GCA_031259515.1 Treponema sp.
CATAAGGGATAAGAGGTAAAAGATAGGGGAATTTATCTTTTATCTCTTATCATTTAGTGTTTGGCTTCACCTGCAGGGTCTTCGCCATCACTTTTTTGCTTGGCTTTGGCGGCTTCAAGGCTGTTTCCCGATAATAGGGGCATAGCCAAAGAAAGCTTTATACGCCCTGTAGAAACTGGAGTAGTCGTTGAACCCCATGTCATAGGCGGCTTCGGTTGCCTGCATACCCATGCCGATATTTTGGCGGGCAATGTAAAGGCGCTGAATACGGATGTAACGTTCTACCGTGGTTCCCGTTTCTTTGCGGAAAACATCATTGAGGTGATTCTTATTCATATAAAAGCGCCGGGACAGGGCAGTCAGTGAAATAGGTTGCCGTAGATTATCATGGATGAAGTCCAGCATATCCCGTACCCGTTTGTTTTGAAAAACCCGCGAAGGGGTAATGCCGCATTTTTTCCCTTTTAACTTGTACAGCGTGGTTAAGATAGCCAATATTCTGCTCTTAACGGCTCGGTCCCGTATTTGTTTGTCCATGTCCACACATTCCAGAAGGGAATCGGCGAAGACCCCGGCTATGCCGGAAGAGTCCATGTAATAGGCTTCCTTGGGATCAAAGAGGGGGCGAAACAGGGAACGTTCCGTTTTGTCGAGCGTTTCAGGGGGAAAATGTATGGAAAGATGACTGTAAGGCTGACATGAAAGGATACGGTGATCATGGGAGACGTTGGGAGGGACCAAGAGGATGCCGCCGGGACGGACGGCGTACTCACAGCCGTCAATGCGGCGAATGATAGTATCCCCTCCCTTCTGAATATAAAAGATTTCATATTCCGGGTGGTGGTGGGACCGGTAATACGGCTCATCACTGACGCCATGAGTAAGAAACATGGACTGGATGTCAAAGCGGTCTATCCTTTCCATAGGAACCCCCTTACGCCGCCATTATATCATAAAGCTGGATTCTTGCAATGCCTGCCGTGTCAAGTAATGGCAATATAGATAACAAAAGGCGCGCGGTTAACATGGCGGGCAATCTCCAAATTTTATTTTGTTTTGAATTTTTTCAAAAATCTCCTCAGCCCATTCCCTGTTGAGGACCGTTAAATTATACTCCATTACTCCTCCGTTTTATAAAATAGTCCAATCCGTTTCATAACAGATCATTCGCCCTCTTGTCATAAAAGAAAAGCGCCGGAGCTTCCCGCTCCTGATCGATCATCGTTTTGCAGTAAAGGTCGGTAAAATCCGTGTAATCGTCATTTAATTGGGAGATATACAGGGTTTTGTTCCAGTCTCCGCTGTGTACAAGGTACGCCCGGCAGTCGGTACGGTTTACATGGCGGTCGGCGAGAAATTGAAATGGACCGGTTGGAGAACCGGAAACCGCGACGCCAGCCCGGGCAAAATTGTAGTTTTCGTTGTCCAGATGCATCCAAAGTATGAAACGGCGGTCCTTTTGGTTGTAGATTACTTTTGGGCGCTCACAGACTCTGGACGTATGCAGGGGATTTGCGGGATCATGCCGGTCCGCTTCCAGTACATTTCCCGCAAAACGCCAGTCCCGCAGGTTAGATGAGATGTAGCAGGAAATGCCAACGAAGGGAACCCGGGTGGTTCCGGGTACATTATCAACACCCTTGTTTTCCCCGTACCAGTACCACTTTCCTTCGTGTTTAATAATATAGCCGCCGTGGGACTGTATGGGGTTCCCCGAAGCATCGAACCACATTTCACCATTTTTCATGTTTCCGCCTTCCAATTAACAACCCCGCCAAAGGTGGGTTTTGGGGCATTAGACTCCCCATCAATCAATTTCCATTCTTTTATATCATACCGGGGCGGTTCCGTCCCGGTCCGCGCGGCGTTCACCTTGCCAGCTTTATCCTGAACGAGAAGAAACGTATTGTACCTCCCTTTTTCATGGGCAAGGCTTATGCCGTCATCCTCGTAGAGGGTAAAATGTTTTTCCCCTCCGCCAAAACAAAATACGATTAAATTGAAGATACCATTTTCGTCAACAAATTGTACCGGTTCCGCCAGGGGAAGTATCGACCCGGATTTGACAAAGACCGGAATTCTTTCAAGGGGAGTTTCATAGGCTAGGACTTGCCCGCCCGCAAACCGTTCATGTGTCCAGAAGTCGTACCATTCACCGAGGGGTAAAAAGACGTTCCGTGATTTTTCTCCCCTGAACACCGGCGCGACCATGAGGCTGTCTCCAAACATATAGTGATCGTCAACGGAACGGGCGCGATCATCATATTGGTAATCAAGCGCCAGGGAGCGGACCGGCGGCAGACCCTCAAGACGGTATCTCCAGAAGGACGAGTAGAGATACGGGATCAAAGCCATCCGCAGTTCAAGATATTTTTTTGCAATGGCGGTAATACAATCACTTTCGGGCATTTGTTCCCCGGCAAGATTTTTTTCGATGTCCGTCTGGAACCAGGGCGGATTGGGAATTCTCCAGCAGTTAAGCAGGGACTGGGGTGAAAACACCACGCTTTGCAGGCGGCGGATAAAATCTTCGCTGTCCGCGCAGGAACGGACCTCCGGAGTCCAGAGGAGGCCGGAAAAACCCGAATTGACCAGGGCGCGGATAAACTGCCGATGGTCGTACAAATCGCTGTACAACACAAATGGGCTGCCCGCCGCCACCGCCCAAGAGGAACGGACGCCGCCGAAAGTACGAATCCCCCTGTCCCGGAACGTCTTTTCGATGGTCCTTTGGTAAAGCGGCCCAAGGGCGCTGTGCATCTGTTCGCCGTCAAGCCCCGAAGGGAATGCGGAAAGTTCGGGGAATGACCAGTTGGAGGGGTTAAAGTCCGAGTTGTCGCACTCGTCGAGCTTAAACCCGGAAACGCCCTTGTCAACAAAGTTTTCACGGTGATAGCCGCCGAACAGGTCCCGGACTTTTGTGTCCGCCAGATCGGGAACCAGTCCGCCCCATACCTCATAATCGCCGGAACAGGATTCAAGTTTTTCATAAAGCGCCGATGAGGGATGGACAAAAACGTGTTCCCACAGGTTAAGATGATAGCCCCGGCTTTTTAATTCCCGTAACAGTTCCTCCGGTTCGGAGAAAAGAGCCTTGTTCCACAGATAGGTACAGGAATAACTGTGGGTATGCCAGCCCGGTTCAAGGCCGATCACATCAACCGGCATATCGTCTTTGCGGAATTGTTTCGCCAGTTTCACTACCTGTTCCTGATTCGCCCCACCGTAGACCCGGTACCAGTTGCCCAGGGCCCACAGCGGCGGGAGGCATCCGCCGCCTGAAAAAAGATTGTAACGGCAGACCGCGTCCAGCATTGACGGCCCTTCAAAGAAATAAATATCCGCACCATGGCAATGGGGAATCTCGATGAGAATACGCCGTTCATTTTTCGCCCGTTTTAGGGCGTAAAGGGACTGTTCGGAAAACTCCCGGTGTTCCTTTTCCGGTTCGACACAATCCTTTGACGAACCTTTCGCGCCGCTTGTGCCAAGATAGAAGGTAACATAACGAAAGGTATCCACCAGAAGCCCGTATCCCGCGGTGGACACATAAAACGGAACCGGCGCATGGCTTTCTCCGGTATCGGCGGCAGGATCGCTGTTGACCTTCATAAACCGGCGGCGGCCCGCGTGATTAAACGAATGAAACTGTAGGCCGAAACCGTAAAAATCCTCGTCATTTTTCATGGGAAGCTCAATGACAAACCCCCGTTTGGTAACGCGGCTTGTGATTGAGCCGGCCCCAAAGGGCGGCGGCCCGCCCTCCGCCAAAGGCGCCTGTGCGCCCTCCGGTCCAAAGAGCTTTACCGGCGTGGTTTTTTCCGCCGCGCCAAGGCTCAGGCGATATACGCCCGCGACAGTTTTCATGCTATTCCTCAATGTAGGTAAAAAAATCAAAATCCGCAAACGCGTTCCTGTCATCCAAATCCTGACAGCAGATTCCCACAAAGGCCCCGGTAAATACCAGTCCGTTTTTTTCAATGTAATCATCCGAAAGATGATCCGCGGGAAGGGCTTCCCCCAGGGTCCGCCATTCGCCCTTGTTAATCGCGTAAAAAAACTGAAGCCGCTCCCGGTGTACCTCCACGGCTAAACCCAGGGGCTTTTTGGAGGGAACGGCAACGCCCCGGAGGAAAGTTTTTTGTTATCGCATACGAGGACATTCAAAACAGCCGCATCTTCCCTGTTGTCTTCCCCATCATCTTCCCCGCCTGAAACACAGGTGTAGATACAGTTTTCCGTGTTGTATATGCAGATAAGCCCCGCCATGTGCCGGAAGGATTTCGGCGCGAATTCCATTGCCGTTTCCGCCCGGAAACGGACGCTCTGCCAGCGGGTGGCGGACAAAGCCTGACGATGCAAAGACGCGGGGCTTTCCCGTCCGTAGAGCCGGAGCCAGCCGGGACGCTCGGTCAGGCTCATCGCGTCTTCCAAAGGGGCGCGCAGAGTCTGGAACCAGTGGGGCAGCAGGGCTTCGTCAAAATCCGTCCATTTACTGTGATTGGTTTTTTGTACGATGGTACATTTTCCCGCTACTTCTACGACATCATACATGGTCATTCATCCTTTGTTGTGTAAAAAAGGGAGCCAAAACCCGGCGGATGGTCGCCGTCAAATCCTTCGGGGCGGATTTTATCCAACACCCGCGCCGTATAGGGCATAGAAAAATTCCTTCGCCGGACGTAATGGTTATACGCAATTTCAAAAACCGGTTTAAACTTTCCCCGACTGATGTTTGATATGACCGGCCAATCGCTGTACTTTCCGGTAATGTCTTTCCATTGGGTAAAAGGGACATCATCATGTCCAAGGTTGTATTTGGCCAGATACTCATAGGCTTTAAGCAGCCGGTTATCCAACGCGGACCAAAGGTCGTATCCCTGTTTCCATGCAATTTCGCAAAGGACGGCCATGTTACCCAAGCCCAGCATACTGTGTCCCTGGTCGCGTCCGCTTTCCTGTAGTTGTCCGGTCTCGCCATCAATATAGTTTTCTATGGTTCCATTGTCATGGGCGTTAAGATAAAAAAGTTTTCCCTTCTCGTACAATGTATGATCGTCAAAATAAATGCCGGCGGCCATAATAACTTTGCAGAAAATCAGTCCCCAGTTTCCGTTAGTATAAGGCGGCCTGTCATAAAAAGTATCCAGTACCGGGATAAAAATCGCGCGGAACATACGCTCAATTGCTTCCATCTGTCTATCGTCAAGATTCGGATAGGTATATTTTAACAATTCAAGGGCGCATATAATTTCCGTACCCTGGAGCCCGGCCAAAAGCGGAGCGTCGTTTGTATCGGGAATTTCTTTCAGCATATTGGCATAGGCGCTGAGAATTTGAAGCGATTTTTTTGCGTGAACATCGCATCCGGTTAGAGCCCACATAAGCGCGTTCTGATACGAAGCGTGAAAATCGGCTTCGAACTTTGGCTTCGTATCCCGATATTCTCCATCCCTGGCAATAACCGGAAACGGCCCCCGCATCACATAGGATGCCTGGGAACGGCTGTCCTTTTTCAACAACAGATAAGATTGGTACGCCCAATACTCAGGATTCTCCTTGTCCGGCACGGACAATTCCCAATTTGTTACGAGCTTTTTTAAGCGGTTCAATTCCTCTCCGCTGTGAAGTACGCCGGGATGAATAAAAACAGTATCAGCCATATTTTTCAGCCCTTTACCGAGCCTACGGTAAGGCCGGAGACAAAGTATTTCTGCAAGAAGGGATACAACAGGACGATAGGGCCGATGGCCATGACAATCGCCGCCATGCGGAAGGAATATGCCGGAAGGGCGCCGGCATTGAATATCACATCCGACGGCAGGGTTGATGCGTAGTTTACCTGCCGGAGAATCCGCATGATGAGGTATTGCAGGGTAAAAAGTTTTGAGTCGCTGATATAGAGCAGCACCTTGTACCATTCGTTCCAGTAACCCAGGGCGTAAAACAGGCTTATCGTCGCGATACCGGGCGTTGAAACGGGAATGATGATGCGGAATAATATCGAGATCTCGTTTGCCCCGTCAAGCCGCGCCGATTCGGCAAGTGAATCGGGAATACCGCTGAAAAAATTCCGCATGATTAGGATGTTGTATGCATTTAACATACCGGGGATTATGAGTACCCAGATATTATTTTTCATGTTAAGGTATTTTGAAACCAAAAGGTATGTTGCCACCAGACCGCCGTTAAAAAGCATGGTAAAATAGAGAAAAAAGGCTATATTGTTCCGTATCCTAAATGATTTGACAGAAAGCGCGTAAGCAATCGCGCTGGTGAAGAGCATGGATAGAAAAGTCCCAACGGCGGTGATAAATAGCGTTACCCGGTAGGCGGAACCGATGTCGTTTGCGTTAAGGGCCAGCCTATAGGCGCCAAGGGAGAATTTCCTGGGCCATATATTATACCCTTCCTTGACCAGGGTTACTTCATCGGTAAAGGATGAACCGAGTACCAGAAAGAAGGGTATAAGGCAGAGCAGGGCAAAAAAAGCGATAAAAAGATAGGATACGCCGCTTGTCAGTATGTCGTCCCATGATGTTTTTACTTTGTTCATATAATCCTCCTTTCAGAATAAAGCGGAATCGGCGTCCAGTTTACGGGACAGAGCGTTTGCCCCCAGAACCATGACAAAGCCCATGATTGACTGATAAAGCCCAACCGCCGAAGACATACCGATATTGCTTGCCTCCATGAGCTGCCGGTAGACGTAGGTATCGATAACGTCTGTTCTGGGCAGGAGCATCGTATTGTTGCCGATAATGGCGTAAATCATGCCGAAATCGCCGTTAAAAATTCTGCCGACACTCATCAGCAGCAGAATAACCGCGGTTGGACGCAGCAGGGGCAGGGTAATGTGCCAAAGGCTCTGTAGGCGGTTTGCGCCGTCTATCCGGGAAGCCTCGAACATTTCCTTGTCAAAGCCGGTGATGGTAGCAAGGTAGATAATCGAACCGTATCCGGCGCCCTGCCAGATACGGAGAGCGGTCAAAACTCCGGGCCAGTAATCGGCACTTTGATAAAAGGGGACCGATTCATTGCCCAGTATTTTTATCACCTGATTTATCAGTCCCCGGTCTACCGTGAACAGGGCCTCGCAGAGGAGGGCCACAACCGTCCATGAGATAAAATGGGGCAGTATTACGACTGATTGAGTTACCCGCTTAAAAGGATAATTGTTTATCTCCGACAACGCGATGGCAATAATGATAGAAAATATCATGGTGGATCCGATGAACAGGGCGTTCAGGAAAAGGGTGTTGAAGGTAACCCGGATAAAGGCTTCGGATTTAAAGAAAAACTCAAAGTTTTTCAAGCCGATAAATTCACTGCCCAAAACGCCCCGGGCGGGACTGAATTTCTGAAAGGCGATAACAAGGCCGATCAGGGGAATGTATGCGAACAGGAGAAACCAAAGGATCGCCGGGGCACTGAGCAGGAGAAGAAACCTGTTTTTTTTAAAATCGTAACGGAGATTACCAAAAAACCGTACCTTTGCCGAGGGTGATTGGTACATACTATGCTCCTCTTTTCAAGAAAACCGGGGAGAGCGGTAGTCCTTACGGAGCTCCGCCGGCCCGGGATTTACCAGATGAGGCTGTTCCAAAATGCCGGATTTTGGAACAGCAGCCTTGGATTGATAATTATCTTTTCTGCCCGTCCATGTGGGCCTGAATTTGTTTGGCCAGCTCATCCTGGAGTTTTTGTAAACCGGCACGGTAACATTCGGCGATATTGGCGTTCATCATTTCTTTGGCGGAACCGTAGGTACGGCTGCCGTCGCTGAGGATACCGTGCAGTTTGGTAAGGGCCACCTTGTCGGATACCGCCTTAATCTGGGCCACCAGGGACGCGATATCCACATCGGTCCCGTTAAAAGAAAAGCCGATTATGGGCTGTAACACAAAAGAAGTATCTTTCCGTTCATAGTCCCGGTATTCACGGTTCTTGCCGGTGATGTATTCGGAATAGGTAACATAGTTCGGATTCCAAGTAAAACCGTAGCCAGGCCAGGACGCGGGATAGGCGGTGATTGCCTTAAAAGTACCGTCGCTGTTTATGGTGTAATCTTTGTCCTGGATACCAAGCTCAAAGAGATCGTGGTTTTCCTTTGAGGTAAAGAGCCAGTCAAGAAAACGCATCACGGCATCTTTCTTTTTTGAATTCGCCGGTACCGCAAGGCCGTTATTTCCCGCCAGGGTACTCGGTATGGAATTAGGTTTGAAATTACGGATGTTTTCATCGTAGACGAAATCGCCCAAGACAGCTTCCGGGGAATAATCCGGCATCTGCCGGAGGATACCTTCCAGATCGTCAAGGGTGCCGATGTAGGACGCCGCCTGTCCCGCAAAGAAGGGCGCCCCCGCATCGGTTACCGTTAATGAATCCGGACTGATATAGCCCTTTTTATTCCATTCGGCGAATTTTTCAAAGCGATCCATGGCGAAGTCCCGGTTCCAGGGCGCGGGAAAATCCTTAAAGGCCACGTCGCCCGCACCCTGGGGGGCAATCCCAAGGAGTTTCCCGTCTTTGACGTACACCACAAAACTTATTCCCGCAATGTCAAAACTCATGATGCCCGCTTGGGGGGCTCCGGGAAAATATCCCGCAACGGTGAACATCTGGAAAAATCCCCTGGAACTTATGGCTGCAAAGGGCAGGATGCCCCGGGACTTGGAGGTTTCCCAGTAGCGTTCCAGTTTTTCATAACTGTCTATCTGGCCGATACCCCACTGATCCGCCCAGTCTTGACGGTAATGGATGGCCGGTACTCCGTTGCCGTAGGCTCGGTACAGGGGGATATAACACATTTTCCCGAACCATAGATTGGATTCCATCACTTCCGGCAGGAAGGCTTTTTTTAAGCCGGGATACTGGTCGTTATTGAAATATTCGCGCAGATCCGCGTAATAACCGTCCGCGGCCAAGAGGGGCAGACGTAACCATGAAGCGTCATACACCAGGTCATAATCCGACCCGGAGGTGATTTCCAGGTTGAGTTTTTCCCGATAATCCGCGTGTTCAACAAAGGTTATATCCAGCTTGATGTTAAGGGTATCCTTGGTCCGTCTCAGATACTCCTCGTAAACCGCATCAAAACCATCGGTTTTTGGCGCCTTGAACAGGACCTTGATGGTGGTTCCGGCTGTTCCGGTACCTTGTTGATTAGTTCCGCCGCCGAAGACCGTTCCCGTCGCCAGAAACAAAACTAGAGAGATCAAAATAAAAAATCTTGTTTTCATACTTTCCTCCAAAAATCAAATAAGATAAACAACCTCTAAGGATTCTTGATTAAGATATAAAACTTCTTATTTGAAGCCGCATTGCAAAAATCCGGTAAAGCATTGCAAGAATCCGGCTTTATGATATAATGGCGGCGTAAAGGGGTGTCAAACACCATTTCTGGCGTGGCGGCGACCCCACACCGCAACACTGGGTCTCTGACAAACTGAAAGAAAGTATGTTCGTTAATTTATATGGAGTTTGCACGGGTTGGGCGTGCAAACTCCGAGGCGGAGCTGTAGACTCCGCCCGCTTAACAGGTGGCGATAACCGAGCGCAGCTTGAGTATGCGCGACGGCTCAACCGA
>JAIRLK010000084.1 GCA_031259515.1 Treponema sp.
TCGACGGATACGACCTTTCCCCCGGAACCGGACTGGACGGTAGCCCTTCATTCGTCCCGGGCGTTGAACATGGCGTCTATGGATTATGCCAATGAATATTCCGCGTTAATCGTAAAGCCTGGGGACATTGAGGCGAATTGGCGCGCCTGGGTGAATGAAAAAACGCCCGTCATCCAGCCGGTGTTGGATGAGCTGACCGCGAAAAATTAGCGTGACTTTGTCATCAGGGGGACCCACAAGTCCCCCTGACAAGATGGCTTTCAAAAGGCCTGGAAGTTTGTAAGGTTATATTTAGAGCTGATCCATGATGTGTCTACATTATAGACCGGCTCTATTTAGAGGCAAAGCCCCAAAAGAGCCTCGAAATGCGTGAAATCTCGCGAAGCCCCCCAGTCGCCGGCGGCTTCCGAGGCTAATGTTTACGCTCTATGCCGTACCCTTTCCCCGAAGCCGTTCAAGGCTCCTCCGTGCCAGCGCCGCATGAAGGCGGGCGGAGGAGGAAAGCTGCGCCCTATCCGCGATGAAACCCGGGTGGTGCGTTCCATGAGGACTGTTCACCCCGATAGTCCAGAATACGCCGGGGATACGCTGCTGGTAAAGGGCAAAGTCCTCGCCCCCCATGATGCGCCCCACCGGCGCGACGGGAAAACCGAGGCTTCGGGCTGTTTCCGCGGCGAATTCGCTTAGGGCGGGATCGTTATTCGTGGCGGGAGTGTAGGTCCGCCAATCGCAGTCAATGGCAAGACCCGCCGCCTCCGCCGTACCCCGGCAGCACGCCTCAAGCCGCCCGGCTATCCAGGTCAGTTTTTCCTTTGTAAAGGCGCGGAACGTCCCCTCCAGCAGGGCTTCCTCCGGGATGACATTCCAGGTAGTTCCCGCCTCAACATGGGTAAAACTCAAGACCGCCTGATCGAAGGGATCGATGGTACGGCTTAGGATGATCTGGGCCGCGTTGATAAGCTGCGCCGCCGCGACAATAGGATCCCGCCCGTGGTGGGGAGCCGCAGCATGGGCGCCTTTGCCCTTTATGGCGATCTTAAACACGCCGACCCCCGCGTGGGTAGCGCCGGGGCTTATGCCGATAATCCCGCTCGCCTGATCCGAAGCCACATGGATGCCGTAGATTTCGCTCACGTCGTCCAGGACCCCGGTCTCCAGCACCTGCCATGCCCCGCCGCCGCCTTCCTCGGCAGGTTGAAAGATGAGCTTCACCGTTCCTTCCAGGGTCTCCCGCTCGTCATTGAGGAGCAGCGCCGCGCCCAAAAGACTCGTGGTATGGAAGTCGTGCCCGCAGGCATGCATAAAGCCGGAATTCCGGGATGAATAGGGAAGCCCCGACTCTTCGGTTATCGGCAGGGCGTCGATATCGCAGCGCAAGGCCACGACCGGTTTCTCGGCCTTCCCCCGAATCCGTGCCACAAGCCCTGTTTTAAGGCCGCCGTCAGGCGGAGCGGCGACCGTCTCTATGCCTGCTTCACCCAGGATATCCCGAATCCGCGCCGTTGTTTCCACTTCCCCGTTACTCGGTTCAGGATGCTCGTGAAACCATTTGAAGTGCTGTTCAAGTCTGTCTTGCAGACCCGCCGTTTCCATACAGTCCCCCTGTTTTCTTATCAGACTCAGCGTACACGAATAAAAAACCGGCCGTTTGCGGGGCCGGCTGTGGTGAAAGGCGGGAACATCCCCTCCCGTCTTAACTGTTCTTGTAGATGAAAATCCTTCCAGACGATACCGCCGCGCCGTTCCCGCGGCAAGGGTGATTTTGAGGATACTTACCGTCTCCCTTTTTACGGTTCTTCCCGGATTACCGCTTCCTTGAAACCCGCGTTCCCGAGCTTTCCGGCTATGGATTCCACATCCCTGGCCTGGACTCCCGCAAGTACCACCCGGTAGACTTCGCCGCTCCGTTCATAGGCCGGATTCAAGCCGATGTTTTTCAGTTTGTCGAAAGCGTCCACCGCATGACGGGGTACCCGGTAGGCCCCAATCTGGATGCGGTAACTCTTACCGGCGTCCGCCGGAGGAAGGCCCGGTTTGATTTCCGCCGGAGGAAACGAGACAGGCTGAACCTGATGCTGGGCCGCCGCGGCGGGCTGTGGGGCAGATGGCGCCTCAAGAGCCGGCGATTGGTTCTGCCGCATCGGAGCCGCCCGTTCGGCGGCTGTCTGAGGCCGGCTGGAAAAGGCGTCTGCAACCACCGGCGCCGGGGTCTCGGACACCGAAACCGCGGCGGGCGAGGGAACCGAAGCCGGAGGCGCCGCGGTTGGCCGGGCTGCGCTTACCCGGGAAACCGGCTCCGCCGGAGGACTCAGGATTTCCCGCTCCAGAGGCCGGGCCGGCCTGCCGTTATCCTGGGGCAGGGTGACGGCTTCAAGAGTTTCCACCACTACCGGCGCGGTACCGGTAGAGATCATGTCTAACTGTTCCGCCGCTCCCTGGGACAGGTCGATGATCCGGGCGGACACAAAAGGTCCCCGATCATTCACCCGCACAACAACCGATTTGTTATTGTGCTTATTCGTTACCTTCAGCATAGTCCCGAAAGGGAGGGTTGGGTGAGCAGCGGTTAGCTGGCTGGGGGTAAAGATCTCCCCCGAAGCAGTAGGCCGCCCCCCGAATTCTACCCCATACCAGGATGCTATCCCTTCCTGGGAGAAAATGCCGAACTGACTGTTCGGGGCTTGAGCGCCGCATATCCCTACCAGGCCCAAGCCGACTAAAAATAAAACAACATTCCTTGTCATACTCCTCTTATCGGCAGCTAAGGCTAAAGTAGTGAGGAATCAGCGGTAAGAAAATTGCCGCGCCTTACTTCTCTTTCTCTTTGGTTCCGATGGCTTTGATTTTCTGAATCTCGTCCCGTATCACTGCGGCTTGTTCGAATTCCAGATTTTTTGCGTGTTCCAGCATTTCGGCGTCCAGGGCGGCCAAAAGCAGCTTACGCTGGGCGGGAACTAAGATGTTGTAGGATTTTTTAAGGACTTCTATGGACGCGGCGGCGGCATCCTGATTTTCCTCGGCGTGGCGGGTCAGGATGTCGGCAATGGCCTTCTTCACCGTGGTAGGGGTAATGCCGTGTTCCTTGTTGTAGGCCACCTGCACGGAACGGCGGTATTCGGTCTCGGCTATGGCCGTCCGCATGGCGTCGCTCTCCCGGTCGGCGTACATGATCACCTTGCCTGCGGCGTTCCGGGCGGCCCGGCCTATGATCTGGATGAGGCTCGTCAGGGAACGCAGAAAGCCTATCTTATCGGCGTCCAGGATGGCGATGAACGAAACCTCGGGCAGGTCTATGCCTTCCCGCAGGAGGTTGATCCCCACCAGGATATCGAATTCCCCCTGGCGGAGCTGAGTGAGGATCTCTACCCGCTCTATGGTTTCCACTTCGCTGTGTATGTACCGTACCTTAAGGCCCAGACCGGAAAGGTAGTCCGTAAGATCCTCGGCCATCTTCTTCGTCAGGGTGAGGATGAGGGACCGTTCCCCCGCGTCTATGCGGCGGCGTACTTCAGCGTAGATGTCCTCCATCTGGCCTTCCGAAGGGCGTACTTCGATCTCCGGATCCAGGAGGCCCGTGGGCCTGATAAGCTGCCGGACCACCCGTTTGGACAGTTCCGTTTCAGTTTTGCCCGGCGTGGCGGACACGTAGATGGTCTTGTCCAGCCGCTCGACAAACTCGTCGTACCGCAGGGGCCGGTTATCCAGGGCGCAGGGAAGGCGGAAACCGTAATCCACCAGGCTCGTCTTACGGCTTCTGTCCCCGGCGTACATGGCCCCTATCTGGGGGAGGGTTACGTGGCTTTCGTCTATGAAGGTAAGGTGCTCTTTGGGGAAGTAATCAATTAAGGTGTCCGGAGGATCGCCGCTTTTCCGGCCTGCCAGGGGGGCGGAGTAGTTTTCTATACCCGGGCAGTAGCCCATTTCGGTAAGCATCTCAATGTCGTATTCAACCCGGGTCTTGAGGCGCTCGGCTTCAAGGGGCTTCCCGTTATTTTTGAGGAATTCGTACCGCTCTGCTAATTCGTCCTTGATGCCCGTCAGCGCGTTGTGGATCATGTCGGCGGGCATGACGAACTGTTTGGCGGGGTAGATCATAGCCCGGTCCAGCTCTTCCAGGACTTCCCCGGAAACAGGATTGAAGCGCCGGATCCGCTCCACCGTATTCCAGTCCAGGTCCACCCGGTAGGCTTCTTCCAGGTAGGCGGGAAAGATTTCCAGCGTATCTCCCCGGCGGCGGAAACGGCCCCGTTCCAGAACCGCGTCGTTCCGTTCGTACTGAAGTTCCACGAAGCGGCGGATCAGGGCGTCCACATCCACCGTGTCTCCACGGGAAAAGGTAGCGGTCATCTTCCGGTAGACCTCCGGAGTCGCCAGGCCGTAGATGCAGGACACGGTAGCCACAATGATCACATCCTCCCGCTCCATAAGGCTCCGGGTAGCCGACAGCCTAAGCCGCTCAATTTCATCATTTATTGATGCGTCTTTTTCTATATACAAATCCCTGCTGGCCACATAGGCTTCGGGCTGGTAGTAATCGTAATAGGAAACGAAGTATTCCACCGCGTTGTGGGGGAAGAACCCCTTGAACTCCCGGTAAAGCTGAGCCGCCAGGGTCTTGTTATGGCTGATGATAAGGGTGGGCATTCCGACCGTTTCGATGATCTTCGCCATGGTAAAGGTCTTGCCGGAACCCGTAACCCCCTGAAGGGTTTGGAACTGATCCCCGGCGCGGATTCCGGCGGACAACGCGGCGATGGCCGCGCCCTGATCCCCCGCAGGCTGGAAGGGAGAGACGACTTCAAAGGGACGCATGGGAGCATTATGCGCCTTCCGCAGCATAAAGGCAATGGCATTGCCTTAAAACCAAAACCCAGATGAAATCAGACCGCTTCGGCTTGTCTTTTCCTTGTTTATTTCAGCCCGTCAGAGGATGGTTTGGTGAAAACATCTTTCGTCCCCCACCGGAAACTTCCCCCTCCTTACGCGGGACGCTTAATAGTCTATCCCGAAGTCTTTGTAAGCGCCGGTGGGAGCGTGGAGACTGTAATCCACAGCATCAACGCGGGCGCCGGGAGGGCCGCGCCGGAGCCACTGGAGAAAGATGTCCAGTTTTTCCCTGGGGCCCTCGGCCCAGACCTCAACATCGCCTTCGGAGGTATTGCGGACCCATCCGTGAAGACCCCGGAGCCGGGCCTCATGAAGGCAGGTATACCGGAAGCCTACACCCTGGACCCGGCCCTGGACACGGGCAAAAAAGGCGGCATGTTTCGGGATGGAAGGGCCGGAGACGCTCACAAGAGACCTTCTTCATAGAAGCGGTCAAGGATGTCCGGGGAAAAACCCTCGTACCGGAGGCTTTGCTTCAGGCGGCCTTCGCCCACGGCGCGGAAGCGGGGACCGGGACGGCGGCGGTTTTTCTCAAGATAGGAACGGAGGAGAGCCGTTTCGGTCTCTTCGTCCAGCAGGGCGGAAAGAGCCTCCTGAACGGTATCGCGGGAAAGGCCCCGGCGGCGCAGAGACTCGGCAAGGGTACGGGGACTGGCCCCGGACGGCCGGGAAAGACGGGATTGTATCCAGCGGGAAGCGTACCGGCTGTCGTCGATGATACCCTCGGAGGAAAGGCTGGCGACTACGGCCCGGATGCAGGGGGCGGCATAACCCCGGCTTCCCAGCTTGCGGGCTATGCCGAAGCTGTGCTGTTCCGCCCGGGCGGTAAGGCGCAGGACGGCCCGCTCCGCCCGGTAACAGAGGGCGGCGAAACGGAGAGTTTCTACTTCCACCGGGGCAAGTTCCCGGCCAGGAATATAAACCATCTCCATAGGGTATTCAGGGGATAAATAACCCGTCTTAAAAGAAAACAGGGAACCGTCCGACAAAGCTACCCGAAAAACCGAAGGATCGGCTTTTCGGAGAAACCCGTTATCATCTGTTTTTTCCGCCGGTTTTAGGGACACAACCGTCATAGACGGCTCCGGTTACCGCCGCACGGCCCGGAGATAATACCCCAGGAAGATGCGGACGCTTAAACGGACATTGGCTTCATCCACAATGGCCAACAGGAAACCAGGAGCCTGTAAAACTTTACATACGTCGTATAAAGAAATGAATGGTTTCACGCAACTCGAAGCTCCTTACGCAGTTTGCAGGGTAAAAATCGTCAAACCGGCGATTTTTCAGGATTTTATGCGCGAAGCGCAACAAACTGCTAGCGCTTGGAGAACTGGAAGCGGCGGCGGGCGCCCCGCTGACCGTATTTCTTACGCTCCACCATCCGGGGGTCCCGGGTAAGGAAGCCGTTACTCCTCAGACCGGTATAATTGCCCTGATCCACCTGGCAGAGCGCCCGGGCAAGTCCGTGACGGCAAGCCCCGGCCTGACCGTTGGAACCGCCGCCGTAGACATTGATCAACACATCGAATTTGTTTTCATTGGCGGTAACCACCAGCGGCTGACGGACCATCATGGAATGTTCAGACTGGGGAAAATAACTACCCACTTCCTTGCCGTTGATAACGATTTTTCCGCTTCCATCCCGAACATACACCCGGGCAACGGCGGTTTTCCTTCTTCCGGTCCCAATACCAAGATTCTTTACCACGTTATACTCCCTTACATCTCAACTAGAACTCAATAGCCTGGGGATTCTGCGCCCCGTGGGGATGCCCGGCCCCCGCATAGACCTTAACGTTCTTCAACAATTTCCTTCCCAAGGGTCCCTTGGGAAGCATCCCCTTGACCGCCAACTCCAGGGGGGATGTGGGATGACGGGCAATCAATTTTTCAAAAGACTGGGATTTGAGCCCCCCGACATAGCCGGTATGGTGGTGGTACATCTTATCCCGGGCTTTTTGACCCGTAACCGCGACTTTTTCCGCGTTCACAACAACTACATAGTCCCCAATTTCCTGATGGGGCGCAAAAATCGCTTTCTCCTTTCCCCGGACTATTGCCGCCGCCTTTGCCGCTACCCGGCCCAAAGCCTTTCCTTCGGCATCAATCACAAACCATTTCCGCTCAACATCTGCGGGTTTAATGAACACAGTCTTCATTTTACAACCTTTTCAATAGAATACCGGTAAAACACTATACTGTCATAGATCGGGAAAAAATGTCAATCCCTCGAACCAAAGGTTCGTAGCAGCCCGGTAATCGGGATTTTTGTGGTACAACGTACCACAAAATCCACAAGTGCAACAGGCTCCTGGGCGTTTATCCAGACACCCCGTACGCCCTTATCCCTGCCCAGGTTCACCGGACGCTTCCTCTTTTTTGGCCTGCGCCCGGTCCTTGATGTCCGTTATGCCGATGAAGACGGCGATAAGGCCGATAAAAACGGCTATGACGGGCAGGGCGCCCCGGAGAAAAGAGAGGACGTCTCCCCACCAGTTGAGTCCGGCGGGGATCACGGCGCATACCGCCGCAATGGTAATGACGATTCCCAAGATTAGAGCCTTCATATATCCTCCATCTGCTTTAAGATTTGTATTTTTTCCGGTATTTCCTGAATACCATAATTAAAAACGCGGACAAAATGAAGATGGCCGAGAGGTTGGGCAGCAGTATGGAGGCCAGCGGGATGGAGCCTATGGTCACGATCATCCCTTCGGGTATGCCGAACATCTCCACTATTGAATATATGATCTCCACATAGGCGGTAAGCATACCTATCACCATGAGCATCCACGCGGCATCCCGGGTCCTGGACCAGAGCATGATGGCAAAGAAGGCGGTTAACGCGCCCAGGGCGAGACGGCTGCTTATGTAGATGATTACGCCGGAATCCATAGAAACAGTATAGCGCGAATGAGGGGGGAGATACAATATTGCACCGTGTACCACGCACAATTCAGCCGGAAAGAGGCCGCCCGGAAACCTGTGGGGGGGGATTTTCCCGGCGGCCCCGGTTTTCAGTAAAGAGCTTCTCGCAGGTTTTGTACGTTCTGGGACATCAAGTCATAATAGTTTGCCCCCCGGTCAAAATCTCTTTTGGAAATGTTATGGACCGCATGGAGCAGCAATTTTTTTGCCCCTGTTTCCTCACAGATTGTATCGGCGATTTTTTCATTGGAGAGTTCAATGTGAAAAACCACGGGGATTTTTTCTGTCTTAACCTTGTCGATCAAAAAGGCGACGGTGGCGGCGCTGCATTCGGTTTCGGTGGAACACCCGGGGAAGGCCGCAAAGTAATCAAGCCCGTAGGAGTCGGCAAAGTAGCGGAAAGGAAACCGGTCGCCAAAGACAAGGGTTTTTCGCTGTGCGCCGCCCATCACATTCCGGAAAGATGCGTCCAGATCCGTCAATTTTGCCAGGTAAGACCGTGTGTTTTCTTCATACGCCGCCGCGTTGGGCGCGTCCCGCTGTTTAAGGACTTCGGCGATTTTCTGGACGATGAGCTTTGCGTTATTGGGAGCAGTCCAAACATGCTCATCATATTCAGGGCCTTCGGCCTCTTCTTCCTCCTCCTCCTCCTGCATCCCTTCGACAACAACTTCTTCCACTACCTCCACGCAGTCCATGAGGGTGATAATTGCCATACGGCTCGTATCCATTGATTCGAGGATCTGTTCGACCCACGCATCGGATTCGCCCCCTACATAAATAAATATGTCGCTGTTTTGCACGTTAATAATATCCTGAGGGGACGGCTCATAGGAGTGGCTTTCCGCTCCGGGCGACAAGAGCATGGTGAGGTTCACCCGGTCTCCGGCAATTTCACGGACAAAATCATAGGGCGGGAAGATAGTGGCAACCACATTTATTTTTCCATTCGGCTTTGCTGTATCCCGCCGCCCTCCGGCCGATAAGGCAGCGGTGACGGCTGCTAATACACAAACAAAAAGAACCATTCGTTTCATCCAAAAACTCCTCTTATCATCCAAAAACTCCTCTTACTCATACAAAAACTCCTCTTGGGTTAAAAAATGAGAAGGCGATCCACAAAGTATGACAGCCCTCAAACGAAACCATAGTTTACGAGCCGGGAACGCATTGTTTACAGGTTCCGTAAAAAACGGTTTTAAGCATGTTGATTTGAAAATCATGTTCGCTGCGGAAATGCCCTTCGATTTCATCCAGAAAATCGCAATCCACATGGATGAGGCTGCCGCAAATTTCGCATTTCAGGTGAAAATGATCCCGGCAATTTACCGCGTTATCTACATATTGATAACAGGCGTTTCTGTCCGCGTTCAGGACATACTTCCGTATCTTCCCCTGAGCCGTTAATTTTTCAAGATGCCGGTATACCGTGGTTTGCCCGATTACTTCTTCCGCATCCTCAAAATGACGTACTATTTGGTTTACCGTTACATGGCTGCCTCCTAGGGACTTCAAATAATCAAGAATACATTGCCCCTGCCGGGTGTGATAACTTGCCGGACGCTTGTGTACCATAGGTTTGCATCCTATCATGCCGAATCGGTATTTGTCAATATGAAAATGGATATTATTTTCATATTGACAGCCTAGTTGCCCGTCGAGCATAAAATCAAAAAAATCGCTGGTTAGGCGATTTTTTACCCTGCAAACTGCCATTGAACCAAAGATTTGCGGGAGCCCGATAATCGTGGTTTTTGTGGTACTTGTGCCGCGAAAACCAACACGTGCAACAGCTTCTGGGATAGGGAATCACGACGGCAAAAGGGCCTGTAGGCGTTACCCCACAGGCCCTTCGACTAAGACCATATTCGGTTACTTTTTAATGTCCTTGAGGTAATACTGAGCGCCCGAGAAATACTCCTTGGTAAGTTTTGCCACCAGGGGGCTTAGGAACAGGACGATGACCATGTTGGGCAGAATTATCAAGGCGTTGGCGAGGTCAAGGACCGCGAGAATCGCCTCCAGCCCGAAAAAAGCGCCCAGCATAACGCTCAGCGTATAGATGACCCGGGTGTATTTGGAGACCTTTGTGTTGAAGAAAAATTCCACCAGCTTTTCGGCATACCAGATAACCGCGATGATAGAGGACAACACAAAGAGAAAGACGGAAATGGTAACAATATACACGCCCGCAACGCCCAATACCTTTTGGAAAGCCACCGCAGGCATGGTAAAGGCTACATCGGGACCAACCTCTTTCCACACGCCGCTGACCAAAACCACCAGGCCGGACAAGGTACAGACGGTACCGTCAATAAGAACTTCAAAAACGCCCCAGAAGCCCTGGCGCACCGGGTGATCGGTAACGGCGGCGGCGTGGGCGATGGGGGCCGACCCCATACCGGCTTCACAGGAATAGGTAGCCCGTGCAAGGCCCATACGAATAGCCATGGAAATCCCCGCGCCGATGAAGCCGCCCGTAGCGGCGGTCCCGGTAAAGGCCGATTGAAATACCAGGGCCAGGCTGGGGAACAGCCCCCTGATATTGGCGAATAGCACGGCGAGAGATCCCGCAAAGTACAGTACGCACATAGCGGGTACCAGCTTGCTTGCTACCTTAGAAACCCGGATAAGTCCGCCTAACACGACGACCCCCACCAGCACGGTCAGTATCGCGGCGGAAAGGTACTTATTGATGCCCATAGCTTCGGCATTTTGAATAAGGGAGACGGATTGAGTCGCTATGGAGGGGACATAGTAGATCATGGCGACAAAGGCCCCCACCAAAGCCAGGGTTTTACCCACCGATTTGATGGGGAAACCCTTGGTCATGTAGTAACCAGGGCCGCCGACATAATGGCCGTCGGCGTTCTTTTCCCGGAAGTGAACCCCCAGCACGACTTCGGAAAATTTGGTAGCGCCTCCCAGCATGAAGATCACCCACATCCAGAAAAGCGCGCCGGGACCGCCGAATGCGATGGCCGCCGGAACCCCCACGATGTTGGAAGCCCCGATAGTAGACGCCATGGCGGTAGAAGCCGCGAGAAAGGGGCTTACCGTGCCTTCCCCCTGACCCTTATCGAGTATCTTCCCAAAAGTCTGCTTGATAATGTAGGGCAAGCGCCGTATCTGAAAAAATCCGAGCCTGATGGTAAGATAGAGCCCCCCGCCAACCAGCACAAACAGGAAGAGGATATTCCAGAAAAACCCTGAAATAGCGCCGACTACCGCGAAAAAACTTTCCATACTCAACACTCCTGTTATGAAATTTGCCCATAATGCGGCGGCACTACCGGCAAAGATCAATATTTTAAGGGCTCAAGCCCTCATTCACCCATCCATCAACGTCTTATAAAACCGCCGTTGCGGGGACGATCCTCATCATCGCTAAATTCAAGCCGGCTCGTCATTGCGGGATTCAGATGCCGCATTTACAGCCGGATACGGATAACTCTTCCGCCATCCTTTTTCAGGGTGTTTATGTTGACCGATAATGCATAAATTTACAAGAATTCTGTAAATTTATGCATTTCGTCATCATATTCTTTCTTGATTCTTTATACAAGGGACAGAGACGGCGGCTCAGGAATTCTCAGTTTACCCCCATCATCGTCGATGAAGTCCTTAAAGAAGACGCTCTGCCGCATCTCCAATCAAAGACAACGAGGTATGGAGTGAAGATTTACCCCTCCGCGCGTATCGGCGGCCTGTACCGGGGGCCCCGGCTTTCCGAACCCCGGAGTACGCGGAGTTACCCGGAGAAGACAAGATTTGTAACCAAACCTCCGCGAAACCCCGTGGTTATTCTTAAATCCGCCCAATCCGGGTAAAAAACTCGACATTTCCCCCGCGCCGTAGTACACTGTACCCAGCAAACCAAGAGATGGCCGGGCCCTGGGGTGGAACAGACGCCGTTGGCGGACCCCAC
>JAIRLK010000182.1 GCA_031259515.1 Treponema sp.
CCCCCCCCGCCCCCCGCCGGGCCCGCGCCCCCCCCCCGCCAGCGATGCCGGTGGTTTTTTACTCTTGTCGGGCAAATTCAACGTTTTTTGCATACAAATCTCCTTGACCAGAACGGGCCGCGCCTCTTGTCCGTGGTGTCCGCCAACGGCGTCTGTCCCACGATATGGCCCGACCATCTCCTGGTTTACAGGGTACAGTTTAGCACAATGCGGGGAAATAGGGAAATAGCAAGTTTTTTATACGGATTAAAGGCAGGGCCTCACGGTCTCTTAACAACGCGCCCGCCCTGGCCGCAACTGCCGGTCATGTTGTTTTTCACCCCGTTTTTTTCTATATTAAGTGATAATGGCTAACCGTACCGCTTTTTTCGTTCTCCGGGCGTGCATAGTTCTGGCAGGTTTGGCGTTTGCCGGAAGCTGTTCTCCCCGGAACCGGCTGGAACCCGCCCCGGAACCGGCTGATTTCATCTCCGATGATCCCGTCCCCGATGCGCCGGAATTTATCCCCGACACGCTATTGGCCATTGTCAGAACCGGGGAAACGCCCCTCTGGTTTGAGCTTGGCAGGGACGGCCCCGTGCTGATACCCGGTCCCGCAGAGGCGTCGGAGGAACCTTTCGCGCCCTGGCCGCAGGCCCGGCATGTGGCAGGCCTGGCGGTTGACGGGGAAGGGCGGCTTATCATGGCGGTGAACCGGGACGGGTTTCTGGCCTGGGAAACCCGGGAAGACCGGCTCGGCCTGTATCGTGTTTCCGGGCGGGAAGCCTGGGACCCCTATACCGCGGCGTCCCTGTTCATGTACCGGGGGATGCCCGCGGTACTCCTCTACCGGGATACTTTTTTCCCGAGGGAGGGGGAGGGGGCGGAAACGCCGGCTGCTCCGGCGGTACGGGTGTGGGGCCTTGGGGCGGGTCTGCTGGGAATGGAAGAAACGGAGATTCCGGCCTTTGCCGCCCTGCCTCAGATGGACGGGTGGGATGTGGACGCCCTTTCCTTGGGGAATGACGGCTTCTGGTATTACCGGGGGGTACGGCAGCGGGTTCCCGGCCCTGAAATCTGGTATTTCCGTACCGAAGACCTTTCGGTCTTGGGCGCGCCTTCTTCTGTTGGGGTTTTCAGAGCCGCCATGCTGCCCTATACTGAACAGGATATGCCGCAGCCCATACGGGCAGTCCTTGAGGAGGCGGAACACGCGGGTGGGAATGGGAAACCCCTTGTCGCGGCGGTAGTTTCGCCTGATTTTTCCGCCCGGCGGTACTTCGCGCTGCAAAAGGATGCCTCCAGGGAACAGGAATTTTTGGAGCTTGCCGGATTTTACCGTCCCCCCGATACGGCGGCGGTACTCTTTCCCGGCGGGCAGGTGTTCTTTACCGGGCCTGGAGCAGCAACTGTAGGAACAGTATCTCCTAAAGCGTTTACCCTGCCGGTTCTGCCCGAAGGGTTCGTATATACCCGGATAGGGTTTGCGGATTCGGTCCTGATCGTTTCCTGGGAGGAACAGCAGGACTGGCAGATCGGCGCGGCAGGTTTCATGGCGCTTAACGGCCTTTAGACCGTGAGCTTGACTATAGAGGAGTATATTGTGCGAAAGACAGAAATTCGGACTATTGCGGCAAAAAACCGTTATGCCAAAAATATCATAGATGAATCGAACCGCCTGGATTCCTTTTTGCTGATAGGCCATAACGATCCCGATACCGATTGTGTTGCTTCCTTGGCGGCCTTTTCCCTGGTGCTGTGTAAGCTGGAAAAAACCGCAGCCATTTTCCTGCCGGGACCGGTAGTAGAACAATTCAACTACCTTTTGGCGATCTGTAAATACAACGGCGTCTCCGTCATTTACGGAAAGGACCCGGTTCCGGAGGATATTTCGGCCCTCGTGATCCTCAACACCCCGAAACCGGACATGATAGCCCGAAACGCCTCTATAGACCGGCTTCTCGCGGACCCCCAGATCAGGAAGATGGAAATCGATCATCACCTGGAAACGGACGCCGTCTATATAGGGGACCCCGGCTATTGCCTGGTTTCCGAAGCGTCCAGTACCTGTGAACTCATCGGGTACCTCTGCTTCAAGTTCTCGCGGCAAAAGGATATGTTTCCCGGTACGGACTTCTTTTCCCGGAATATCGCCTTGGCTGTTCTGACGGGGGTTGTGGGGGGTTCCCACATGGGGAAGTATCTTAAGTCCTCAAAAGAACGCCGGTATTATTCCCTGTTCTGTCAGTTTTTTGATGGCCTTCTGGTGGAAAAAACCAGCAAGAACAGGAATAACATGGAGGCCATTTTCGACGCCATCCGCCGTTTTTCGGTGCGGGAGAAGCATTGCTTCGACCGCATCCTCCAGCGGCGGCAAAAATCGGCATCCATCGCTTATGCGGTTCTGGGAAAAGAGGAATCGGCGGAAATGTTCGCCCTTTATGGGAAGGAATGTATCGTCAACGTTTCCAAAGCGGCGGCGGATACCCTGGCCGAGGAAACGGGAAACCTGGGGCTTGTCGCCTACTATGACGACCCCGCATGTTCCGATTTTGTCCAGTTCCGGCTTCGCCGGAGCGCTCAATTTACCACCCTGGACCTGAGAACCCTTGTGGGGGGGCTGGAATTCACAAACGGCGGGGGCCACCCTGGGGCAATAGGCTTTAGGCTGCCTAAGAAGGAAGTCCCGGATATTCACCTGTTTACCGCCGGCATAGTCGACAGGATTGAAACCATAATTACCGGGTAATGCTAAAATGGATAGCTAAAATGGATAGTATGATGATAAAAGAGGAATGTTATGAGGTTATTAACCAGATCGGATTTTGACGGATTGGCTTGCGGAGCCTTGTTGACATACTTAGGGATTGTGGATGACTGGAAATTCGTCCATCCTAAAGATATTCAGGACGGGTTGGTGGAAGCCACAGAAAATGATGTGGTCGCCAATGTTCCCTACATCAATGGCTGCAAACTCTGGTTTGATCATCATTCCAGTGAGCAGGAACGGCTGGGGATGCATCTGGAAAACATCTCCGGCGTCAGCCGTATTGCGCCAAGCTGCGCCCGGGTCGTTTACGACTATTACGGGGGCGCGGAAAAACTCGGCCGTTTTGCGTCCATGCTGGAATACGTAGACCGAATTGATTCGGCAAACCTGATGGTGGACGAGATCAAGAACCCCTCCGGCTGGGTACTCCTGGGCTTTATCATGGATCCCCGGACCGGTCTGGGGCGGTTCAAAAATTTTACTATCAGTAACTACGAACTCATGAAAGTCCTGGCCCATGCCTGTATCGATAAAACCATAGACGAAATTCTTTCCCTCCCTGATGTGAAAGAGCGGATCGATGTCTACTTTAAACAGAACGAGCTTTTTGTCGATATGGTAAAGAACCATACCCGTCTTGATGGTCCGGTGATCATCTGCGACCTCCGGGGGGTGGAAACCATTTATGCCGGGAACCGCTTCCTAATCTACGCCATGTTCCCGGAACAGAACATCTCCGCCTGGATCATAGACGGCAAGAACAAGCAGAACTGCGTAATTTCCGTAGGCTACAGCATCATCAATAAAACCGCTTCGGTGGATGTGGGCAGCCTTCTTCTCAAATACGGCGGCGGCGGCCACCGCGCTGTAGGTACCTGCCAGGTCCCCTATGAGGATGCCGACCGGGTAATCGAAGAGATCGGAGAAATCCTCAAAAAATAGCGGCACCGGAGACGGTGGGGCTTGTATATTTTTTGCATGAATATTTGATTAGGGGCAAAGCCCCTAAAAGGGGCTCATCGATCATTCAAATCGATCATTCAAAGCTGAGGCCCATAACGTTGTCCACCGGTACGGAGAAGATGATGCCCGCCGCCTGGGAGGTAATGCCGTATGCCTGGCTGGTCGCCTGCATGATGGCGGCTTTTTTCTCCCGGTTGGTCAGGATGATGATGATTTCCCGTTCCTCCTGGACCGAAACGCCGAAGAATTTAACCGGCCCCTGGTGGGTCAGCCCCCGGGCGCTTAACACCGTACCGCCGGTAGCCCCCGCTTCCCGGGCGGTGGTCATAAATTCGTCACTGTAGCCTTGATTTATAATTGAAACAATAAGGTCATGTTTCGTATCACTCATTTTTACAGCTCCTGTTTCCAATGATGTTTTCTCATTTTTATTGATACTGTCTTTAAAGATATGCAAAATAGCGTTATTGATCCCCGAAAGGGGGGTAGTAAAGGCTATACCCGCGCCGGGACTGTGGAAGCCGAGTTTTTTTCGGACTTCTTTCAGAAGGATCGGAATCATGACGTCCTGTTCAAGGCTGATGATCACCGCCTTGTCGCTGGCCCCTATCCCCAGTAAGTCGAGGATTTCGGAACTGGCGGTCCCCCGGCCCTTGCTGATAAAATGAAACCTGACGTTTTCCTGTTCAAAGACCGATGAAATGGCCTTGATTCTCCCCCAGTCAACGATGAAAACCAGCATCTTCATGACCGGCAGTTTTTTTACTTCCTGCGGTAAAGACGGTTTTGCCTCTTCCCTTTTTGTATCTTCACTCATCAGAAGGTTCCTCCTCAAATTCGATAATGGCGCTGACATCCTCGGCTGGGATAACCTCAATAGTTTGCTCAACCTGTTTCGCGGATGTCTTCATCCTGGCGGCATAGATAAGCCCCATGAGCTGAATAACGACTAAAGGCGCCATAGCAACCATGGCGACGATGCCAAAGGCGTCCTTCATCAAGCTGCCTCCAACACCCTCGCAGACGCCCATAGCCAGGGGCAGCAGGAAGGTCGAAGTCATGGGTCCGGAACACACGCCGCCAGAGTCAAAGGCGATACCGGTGAATATCTTGGGGACAAAGAAGGTCAGGGCCAAGGCCAGGGCGTAGCCGGGAATGAGAATCCACAAGATGGGAATTCCCGCCAGGATACGGACCATGGTCAAGCCCAGGGCTGCGGCCATGCCGATGGCAAGTCCCCGTTTCATGGCGCTTTGCGGTATGGTCCCGGAGGAAATATCCTCCACCTGTTTGATCAGGACATGTACCGCCGGTTCCGCAGCCACGATGAAATACCCGATCAGCATCCCCAGGGGGACCAGAATCCATTTGAAGGGCGAAGACGCCAGTTGAAGCCCCAGCAGGTGGCCTACCGGGATAAAGCCCACGTTGACCCCGGTTAAAAAAACTACCAGGCCGATAAAGGTATAGAGAAACCCTATGGCTATACGGCCAAGCTGATGCTTCTTATAGCGCCTGGACACTAGTTGGAAAATGATAAAAAAGAAAACAATAGCGCTCAAAGCGAAGGATACTTCCTTGGAAAATTCGGGAAGTTCCAGGGCAAAACTTGTTACCACATCCCGGGACGTTTCCACCACGGGGACCGTATTGGATACCACATCGGCCCCGCCGGGATTGAAGAAAAGCCCCAGCAAAATGACCGCCAGAATAGGCCCTATGCTGCCCAAGGCCACCAGACCGAAACTGTCGTTCTGGGAATCCTTATCGCTTCGGAGGGCCGCCACGCCAACGCCCATAGCCAGGATAAACGGAACCGTGATAGGCCCGGTAGTAACCCCCCCGGAATCGAAAGCCACCGGGATAAAATTGGGAGGCGCGAAGAAGATCACGCCAAACAAAAGAACATAAAAGATGACCAGCAAAATCGAAAGCTGAATCCGAAAAAGAATACGGAGTATGGCGACCGCCAAGAAGATGCCCACCCCGATGGCAACGGCGAGAATCAGCATTATAGAAGGGATGGAGGGAACCTGCCGGGCCAGGACCTGCAAATCCGGTTCGGCAATGGTGATGATAAACCCCATGATAAAACAGACAACCAGGGCGATAAACAGGTTAGAGGTCTTGGTGAGTTGAATCCCTATGCCTTCTCCCATAGGCATCATGGCCATGTCGGCCCCCAAGGTGAAGAAACCCATTCCCACGATCAGCAGGGCGGCGCCCGCCAAAAACATGAGTATGGTCCCCGCCGGCATCGGCACGAGGGCCACGCTGGTAATGAGTACGATAACCGTAATAGGAAGCACCGAAGAAAATGCTTCCATGATTTTTTCTCTTAATACTTTATTCATAAAACCATCCGGGCAACCTGTTGATATAATACATACGGTATTATGCCCTCTTTAACCAGGAGTTTGTGAAGGTTAAGCCCCGCAAAATCCTAGTTAAGTTGTAGCATAAGAATAACCATAACGCCTAGCAGTTTGTTGCGCTTCGCGCATAAAATCCCCCAAAACCGCTCTTTTTCTTAATTTTCTTGACTTTTGTAATTCAGTATTATATTATTAATACAGTGATACTTTAATACAGCGGGAGACAAGATGATTCAATGATATTTCAAGCGGAACGGCCCATTTACCTACAGTTAATGGACGAAATCAAAGGGCAGATCGCGGCGGGACGGCTTGCGCCTGGGGCAAAGATAGACTCCATCCGGGAGCTGGCGGCCTTCTATGCGGTTAACCCAAACACGGTCCAGCGGGCCTTATCCGAACTGGAACGGGACGGTTTGCTCTCCACCAGGAGGGCAAGTGGAAAAATGATAACGGAGGATACACAGATGATTAAGGAACTCCGCTCAAGACTGGCTTCCGAGCGGATAGAGACGTTGCTTGCTGCGATGGAGGCCCTGGGATTCAGCGCTGAGGAGATCCGGGACCTGTTCGACGGGGCGCTAAAGGCGCGGACGTGTCAGACAAATGCGGCGGGGCTTGTTCAAGGAGGCAACCTATGAGCGAAGTGATACTGGAATGCAGGAATTTATCCAAGCGTTACGGCAAACAGACGGCGCTGGATAACATCACCATAAATCTGGAAGGGGGCCGTATTGTCGGACTTCTGGGGCCCAACGGCAGTGGCAAAACCACGCTGATCAAGCTGGCTAATGGGCTTTTACAGCCTTCCGGGGGGGAAGTGCTGATCTGCGGCAAGAAAATAGGCGTGGAAAGCAAGGCGGTGGTTTCCTATCTGCCCGACCGTTTCGTGCTGAACGGAGGGATGCGGATAACGGAAATACTGTCCTTTTTTGCTGATTTTTATGCGGACTTCCGCCGGGATATTGCCGCGGCCATGCTCGCCAACCTGGGCATAAGCCAGGGCAAACGGTTCAAAACCCTGTCCAAAGGCAACCGCGAGAAGGTACAACTCACCCTCGTGATGGCCCGCAAGGCGCGGCTCTATCTCCTCGACGAGCCCATAGGCGGCGTAGACCCGGCGGCCCGGGACTATATCGTCAATACCATCATCAACAATTACAGCGAAGACGCCGCCGTGTTGATCTCCACTCATCTGATTCAGGATGTGGAACAGATTCTGGACGACATCATCTTCCTCAAAGAGGGCGCGGTTATTCTTCAGGGACACGCCGACGACATCCGCAAGGAAAAAGGCGCGTCCATAGATACGCTTTTCAGAGAGGTATTCAAATGTTAGGAAAATTACTCCGTTATGAATTCAAGGCGCTGCTCCAGATTATGCCGGTACTCTATCTGGTCCTCCAGGTGCTGGCGGTTGCCGCGGGAGTCAACAGTCTCATCGACAATGGCCGGGATTTCAATTTTGAAACCCCAGCTATGGCGGGAAGAGGAACGCTGACGCAGGTTCTCTACACGATCTGGCCGATGATGTTCTTCGCGCTGCTCACGGTGAATCTGGCGCTGGTAATCCTGCGCTTTCGGGACAACTTTCTGAAAGACGAGGGCTACCTGATGTTCACGCTGCCGGTTCCTGAGTGGGCGCTCGCGGCGTCTAAAGCGATAGCCGCCCTCTGTACCTTCCTGCTGACCGCCATAGCGGGCGTCCTTTCCCTGCTGATCTTCACGCTTATTGCCGATTTCAGGAACCTGGTGGAATCCCTGCCCTGGATGTTCCGGCATTGGACCGACTGGAACAGCGCCGGCTTCGCCACCCTGAGTCTCGGAGCCGTGATTATGCTGGTAGTTGTCTTTCAGCAGTTGTGCCTCATCTACGCCGCTATGACGGTCAGTCAGCTCGTGCCCCGTTTTCGCGGTTTTGCCGGTTTTGGCGCGTACCTGGCGGTTATGAGCATCCTGGAACAGCCCCTAACCAAAGCCGTCCTCTCGCTGCCCTTAACCGGCATTCCACATCTCCTGATAATCGCCCTTACTCAAGCCGCCTTTGCCGCGCTTTACCTTTGGTGTACAAGCACGTTGCTCAAATATACATTTAACCTGGAGTAAAAAAGAGTTGGACAGGGGAGATTTCCCCTGTCCCGTGTTTTTTCGTTAAACTACCGTTCTATACTGGGACCGACAGTAATGGAACCGGTCGAAACCTTGGCGGAAATAGTTACATCCGCCTCATTGCCGAAAACCCACTGTACGGAACCGTGGGCTTTGATTGGGGATCCCCGGGGAGGCGTTACCGTGATGTCGCCGCTTTTGGCTTCCGCGTTAAGATTGTAGAACAGGTCCGAAGGCGTAGTTATTGTGATACTGCCGGTGGTAAGGGCGCAGGAAAAGTCATCCATGGCGTTACCCAGTTCAACGTTAATAGTACCGGCCCGGGTAACGATGCTTCCGCCGCCTATCAGTTCCCGCACCGTAATGGGACCGCTAAGGGCTTCAACGGAAAGCCGGCCACGGGCCTCCCCGATTTCGATGATCCCGCTGGTATGACGCAGGCTAATCTCCGTCCCGCTAAGCCTTTCCGCCTGAAAAGAACCGGAGGACACGGCGATATTTATCCGCTCGGCAGCCACCTGTTTAAGTTCCAGATCCCCGTTGGTAATCGAGATGTCCACTTGCCGGCTGCTATACAGGTTCACTTCGGAGCGGACTATACCGCCTTCAGCGATAATAGAGAGCGCTCCCCGGAAGGAAGCGGGGATATACACTTCCGTATACCCGTTGATCGGGAACGGCGAGACCCGGGTGAGAGTTTCTATGGTAAATTCGTATCCGGTATCGGCATCAATTTCGGAACTGACAACCGATGTAATAGAACGGTTACTCTGATTGTTATTCTTCTGGCTGTCATCCTGGTATTCCTTTATAACTACACTGTTATTTTTACTCTCAAGAAGTATCAGCAAATCGGCACAACTGTTGATGGTGAGAGTTTCCACTTCTTTCATCGGAATGGTTTTCATGTTAACCAGGATATTCTTCTCTTCCTGAGCAAAAACCGCTGTTACAGTCAGGCAGAAAACCATCAGGATAGAAAACGCCAGCCGCATATACAGAGCCTTCATAGGCCGCTCCTTATTGATTTCATAAATTCTCCCCCGATCTCACACAGACGGAATAGACATTAGACGCTTTCCCTTTACCAAAGGTATGTTACTACAGCAAGTATACCACAGAAGAGCGGAACATGCAAATAGCGGGTTTGAAGAAGGGACAGGACCTGCGGGCAGTTTGTGGGACTTAGAGTAATTTGTATAAAAAAATGCATAATTTCCCGCTTTTTCGAGACTCCTGGGAGCCAGTTGCGCTTGTTGGTTTTTACGGCGCAAAGTACCGCAAAAATCCCGATTAACGGGACTCTTAGTCCTTCGACCCCATCTCTATGATCAGTTCTACTTCGCTTTTGGAGAGATTGTACGCCTCGGAAATTTGACTCACCGTCCAGCCCTGACGGGCGAGTTTTATTACGTTTTCCCGGGTAAGGATGGGCGGCGCGCCTTTATCCCGGATGCCTTTGGAGCCTTCTTTTTTCAGGGCCGTACCCAGAAGCCTGATCTTATCCTGAATTTCCTTATCCAGTTCTGTAAGCCGGGTTTCGGTCCGGGCGAGCCATTCCCGCGCCGCCTGCATTTCCGAGATCCGATCTTCTATGTTAGAAAGCTCGCCGTCCAGCAGCGTAAGTTTGTCCGCCGTTTTCTGGGCTTGCCCAATTTCCAGGCCGAGGGTTTCTACGGAAATCCTGAGGGCATCCTTTTCTTTTATAAGGCGGCTGAACTCCGCGCCGAGATTCTTTAAAGTTATTTCGGTCTCCAGAAGGGATTTGAAGTTGCGATCTATCCCTTCATTGGTGGCCTCCAGGGTTTGGTTCTTCCTCTCTATACGCTGATATTTTTCCTCCGCCTCCGCCATGGCGTCATCCAGTTTGCGGATACGGAGCTGCATGGCCTGGAGCGTGTCGTCGGAAGCGGAAATTTGAGCCAGCTTGCTTTCCATGGCCACAGATGCATGAATGACATGGTTGAAGTCCTTCTCCATGAGTTCAATGCGGCGCTTTTCCGCCAGGAAGTTGTTCATTTTGGCGTTGATTTCATCTTCCAGGCGTTTTATCTTGACGAATTGGACTTCCAGTTCCGCCGCTTCGGATCGGCGCTGCTCCAGTCGGTCAAGATCGTCCCGGAAGTCTTCTATATGTTGTTCCAGCTCTCGCTTAAGCGCATCGGTCTGTTCAAAAAGTTTGGTCTGAGTAACGAATTCCTTAATATGGCGGTCCGCTTCCTTGATGAGGGAATCCAGGCGTTTAGCCTCCTCTTCGATCCGGGAGAAGAATTCGGTCCGGCGGGAGGCCGCTTCGGACTGAACATCCATAATAGTAGAGCGAACGCCGGCGATCTGCTCGTCGGCTTCGGTCGCCAAGTCCCGGGTCCGCCGGCGGATGTCGTCCATGAAGGCATCGGCATCCCGGATTTGGACGGAGATCTTGGATTGCCAATCTTCCAGTTCCCGGCGGGAGGCGTCGGCGAGGCTGGTCAGTTCTCCGTTACGGGCTTCCACCTGATCGGTGATTTCCCGGAGGGATGCGGCAATGTCCCGCTGAGTCTGCTTGAGGGTATCCGTCATGGAAAGGGCGGATCGGCCCAGTTCGGCTTTGACCGAAATTTCAGCGACCGACCGGACTTCGGCCATATCCCTTTCAAGCTGCTCTTTGAAAGAACGGAGCGATTCGTCGCCTTGGGCCATCTGGCCCCGTATACTTTCCTCGAAGGCGGCGGTCTCATCCTTCAAATGATCCAATTCCATGATAAGCCGGGTATCCTGCTCAAGAAGATGCTGCCGCACTTCTTCCGAGAGGGAAATATCCAGTTTCCGGCGCTCCTCCGCAGCCACGTCCGCAAGGGTGGCGAGATTCACGTCCAAATCCACCCGCCATTGCTCCAGGCGCCGGTCTATGTCTTCGCCGCGTTTGGAAAGATCCGCCATGAAATTTTCATCGAATATCTGAAGCTTCTCAGATACATTGTCGTAGGCTTTCTGCTTGAGAGACGCCAATTCCTGTTCCACCTGGCCCAGATCAGATCTGAGGGCCGCCACGACAGTGGCAAACGCATCGGATGCCGCCGCCTGGTTATGGGAAGCCTCCTGTTCGAAACGGGCAAAGTCCTGACGAACCCGTGTTTCCGTGTCCTGCATGTACCGGCGGAGTTCCCCGTCCAGACGGGTGCTGTCTTCCGCCATGCTGTCCAAACGCCGGAACTGCTCGGCCTGGGCGAGGCGGTATTCTTCAAGCCGCTCCTCCGATACTTCCAAAGTTTTCTGTTCCGTATCTTCGGCGGTCTTGAGGAGCTTTTGTTCCAGTTCGGTAAACGCCGTTTCGGTCTGCTTCTCAAAAACAGTAAACCGTTCCCCTATAGTCGTAATTTCGGCGGCGATGCGATCCCGAAGATTACCGGAAGAGGTTTCCAGTTCGGAAAGGAGAGAGCGGGTCTCGGCTTCCGCTTTGGAAACAGATTGTTCCCAAGCCGAGAGGTTTTTATCGGCGTTTGTCTGCCAGCGCTTTAACTCCGCATCCGCCGCAAAGCGGGCTTTCTCTTCCGCTCTGGAAAGGGCATCGGCAAGCATGGTTTCCGTTTGGGACGCGACGCCGCTGATCTTGCCCTGAATATCCTGGAAGCGGCTCTCCAGGACGGCGGTCCCGGCGGAAAGGGCGGCGGAATGTTCGGCATACTCCGCAGCCAGGCGCTGGTCCCGTTCGGCGGCGGCTTCGGTAATGGCCCGGTTCTGTTTTTCAGCGACTTCCGACAGGATACGTTCCTGGTCTATGGAACGGGCGGCAAAGGCTTCGTCCTGTTCCGCCAGAAGGTTTTCGGCCCTGGTAACGGCGGCGTTTATATCTTCCCGGACTTCCCGGACCCGGTCCTCCAGAGCGGCGGTCTCAATGGAAAGGACGGCGGAACGCCCGGCGTACTCCTCGGCCAGGCGGCTCTCCCGTTCGGCGGCAGCATCGGCCAGGCGCCGTTCCCGCTCTGCGGCGGCTTCGGCAATGGCCCGGTTCTGTTTTTCAGCAGCCTCCGCCAAGGCGCGTTCCTGTTCCGCGGCGTGGGCGGCAAAGGCCTCGTCCTGTTCCGCCAGAAGGTTTTCGGCTCTGGCAACCAGGGCGGCAATACTTTCCCGGACTTCCTGGACCCGGGTTTCCAGGGCGGCGGTTTCGGCGGAAAGGGCGGCGGAACGCCCGGCATATTCCTCCGCCAGGCGGTTCTCCCGTTCGGCGGCAACATCGGCGATGCGCTGTTCCCGTTCTGCGGCGGCTTCGGCAATAGCCCGATTCTGTTTTTCAGCAGCCTCCGCCAGGGTACGTTTCTGTTCCGCGGCGTGGGCGGCAAAGGCCTCGTCCTGCTCCTCCAGAAGGTTTTCGGCCCTGCTAACCAGGGCGGCAATATCCTTCCGGACTTCCCGGACCTGGTTTTCCAGAGCGGCGGTTTCGGCGGAAAGGGCGGCGGAACGCCCGGCAAACTCTTCGGCGAGGCGTTGTTCCCGTTCTGCGGCGGCTTCGGCAATGGCCTGGTTCTGTTTTTCAGCGGCCTCCGCCAAGGCGCGTTCCTGTTCAGCGGCGTGGGCGGCGAAGGCTTCGTCCTGCTCCGCCAGAAGGTTTTCGGCCCTGCTAACCAGGGCGGCAATATCCTCCCGGACTTCCCGAACCTGGGTTTTCAGGACGGCGGTTTCGGCGGAAAGGGCGGCGGAACGCCCGGCAAACTCTTCGGCCAGGCGCATC
>JAIRLK010000284.1 GCA_031259515.1 Treponema sp.
TCGCGTATTTTCTTTTTGATTGTTAACGGCTGCGGGACGCGGGCGACGGCGAGGGCACTGGGAATAGCCAAGGGCACGGTAACGGACGCGCTGAGGAGTATCGAAGCGCTGTTATGGTATGTCAATTATGATTATCTAAATAAGCATAAAAACAGCGGCATTACGGTGGAATTGGCAGCGGTAAAAGAGGCTGAAATGGATGAGAAGTGGAGTTTTGTGGGCGGTAAAATCCATCAGTGCTGGTTATGGTGGGCTATAGACCATAACGCGGGCGAACCTTTGGCTTTTCATTTCGGCACGCGGGAATATAACAATCTGGACGAACTGCTAAGGCTCCTGAAGCCCTTTGGCATAAACACCGTGTATTCCGGGTATTCCGATAATAATGCCGCGTATAAATCCTGCATTACTGAAAGCGGAGTGGTTACGGGCAAGGAGAACACTCAAAAGATAGAAAGGCGGCATCTGCCGTTAAAAACCTGGTGTTCCCGTTTAGTGCGAAAAGGGATATGTCTTTCCCAAGGAGCCGTGTATACATAAAATCGCTACGACTGAACAGTTACCAAAAATTCAAATTATTAGTTGAATAAGATCGCCGACGGATATGCGAAATAATCCAATTGTTTTGCAATCACCGAAACGTTGCTATAGCGCAGGAACTTAATACACCCGCAATTCCCCCGTCACATAGGCTTCCGGCGCGGTTTTTCCCTCCGGGACAATGAGGAGTTCCCCGCCGGCGCCTATGCCCGCAAGGACGCCGTAAACGGCGCGGCACGAATCCACGCCGCCGGCGATGAAGCGCACCGGCCTGCCCTTCAAGTAGAGCCGTTCCTCCAGGCGCCCGCGCCAGGGTACGGCGGAGGAGATCTCCCTGTGGAGACGGACAAGGATCCGTTCCAGCAGGGCGGCCCGGTCTGCGGCAAGATCCGGGCCGCCCCGGGCCCGCACTGCCTGGAGTATGCTCCCGGCCTTGGCGCCAAGGTCTCCGGGAAAGGCATCCTGGGCTACGTTGACCCCTATGCCTATATAGATGATCTTCCCATCCGTTTCCGTAAGTATGCCCGCAGCTTTCCGGGAATCGATCATGATGTCATTAGGCCACTTTACCAGAACAGCGCCGGAGAGAAGGGGCGCATAGTCCTCTATGGCCAGGGAGACGGCCAACCCGGTACGGAGGGTGAGGGCCTGGGGGAAGGAGGAAATATCCTGGTACCTAAGGAGAACCGTAAAAAAAAGATTTTTCCCCCGCTCCGCTTTCCAGGGACGTCCGGCGCGTCCCCGTCCGGCTTCCTGGTAATCGGCAGCCACCACCGTGCCATGAGGCGCGCCCCGTGCGGCGCGGACGCGGGATTCATCCATAGTGCTAGCCAGGGTCTCGTGATAATAGAGCGGGACATTCCAGGGATTCACAACCGATAAAAAATTCATTACAAAACCCATGCGGGAAGCATTACGAAGGCGGCCTCATTATCCGGCTGACAAATGTTCTTCCTCAGCGTAAGCCGGTCTTTTTGAGAGCCTGGTCCAGATCGGCGATGATGTCTTCCCCATCCTCAAGACCCGCGCTGAAACGGAAAAAGCCCCCGTGAAATTCCGGGGGGTAGAGGTATTGGCGTTCGTCCTTTTCACCTAAAAACACGATGAGGCTCTCATCGTGGCCCAGGGACACCGCGGAAGTGATAAGCCTGAGATGGCTGACAAAGCGGTTGTGAGTGTCGTGATCCTGGTCCAACCCGAAGGCTAGGACCCCGCCGAAACCAGGGGACATCTGGGAGGCCGCGACGGCATGGCCCCGGCAGCTTTCCAGCCCCGGATACGCCGTAAACCGGATGCAGGGGAGGCTCTCCAGATACCGGGCGATCTTCAGGGCGTTTTCGTTGTGTTGCCGCATTCTCAGGGGCAGGGTAACCGAACCCCGCATGATGAGCCACGCATTAAAGGGGCTGATAACGCCCCCCAGGTTCACCTGAGACTGGGCGCGTATCAGATCCAAATGGGCTTTTTTGCCGATCACCGCCCCGCCCATAGCATCCCCATGACCGTTGATATATTTGGTAAGGCTTTCTACGGAAAAATCCGCCCCCAACCCCAGGGGCCGCTGGTTGTAGGGGGAAGCAAAGGTGTTATCCACCGAAAGGAGGGCTCCTCCGGCATGGGCGATTCCGGCGATGCTCCGGATGTCGGAAATAGCCAGGGTGGGGTTTCCCGGCGTCTCAATGTGCACTAACTTGGTGTTGGGCCGCATCGAAGCCTGGACCGCCTCCAGGTCCCCGGTGTCCACGATGGTGGTTTCAATGTTGAATTTGTGGTTCAGTAATTCGTGTAACAGCCGGTACACCGCGATATAGGTTACGCTGGAAAAAACCACATGGTCCCCGGTTTTGAGCAGGGCGAAAAATAAGCCCGACAAGGCCGCGGCCCCGCTGGCCAAAACCACACAATCCTCTCCTCCGGAAAGGGACGCCAGTTTTTCCTCCAGATACTTCTGGTTACTGCCCCCGTTCCTGGTATACAGGCTTTTATCCGCCCCGCTCCAGTTCATCTCCGAGGGATCGTAGGGCAGGGCGTAGCTGTTGGCCATGGTAATGGGCCGCCGGATAGCCCCGGTTTCCCCGTCCACATCGTTCCCCGTGTGGACCGCCCTGGTAGAAAACCCAAATTCTTGTCCGTATATTCGCTTTTCCATTTTATCTTATTATTACTATCGGAAATATTTGATAATGTCAATAAAGAATGCCGCAAAAACCAACAAGCGTAGCAAACTGCTAGGGTATGGTTCCCGGCGTTCCTGCCCCTTGTATTTTGAGTTGGGGCAAAGCCCCACAAAGTCATAGTAAAACTATATAAAAAATATAAAATTAGGGAAAAACCTCTTGACATGTTTTTGAGTTCCCTATAAATTCATACTAAATACTTCGGAATTCTATGAATTCTTAGGGTAGCCGGGTCCCTAAGGGTTTTGGGAATTGCCGGGGTAGACAAATGTATAAGGAGGTCTTTATGACGAAGAAACAGATGGTTCTCGTACCGGTTTTGCTGGCGGCGTTTGCCGGGATGGTATGCGCCGGGGGGAAAAAAGAGTCCGGTCAGTACCCCTTTGGGGAATATGACATTGCCTATGGCGGGGCGACGTGTAGTTCCCCTATAGCAATCGCGTCTCTCAAGGGTTTTTTTGATGAAGAAGGGGTCAAAATAAACCTGGTAAGCGGCGGCGGCTTCGAGGTTGAACGTACCGCCCTGGCCACGGGAAAAATGGCGGTCCAGAACGGGGACTTTCAGTATTTTCCGGCGGTGCATAATGGGATCGATGTAAAACTGATTGGCGCCCTCCATGAAGGGTGCATCAAGATCCTGGCGCCCAAGTCTTCCGGGATTGTTACCCTGGAGGATCTGCGGGACAGGAAGGGTATCCGTTTCGCGGTGGATGAGATCGGCGGGACCCCCATGTCGGTGGCTTCGGTCTCGGTGGGCAGCGTCGGGCTTGATCCCCAGACAGATATTACCTGGCTTCCCTTCCCGGCTGACCAGGAGGTTCAGGCGGTGGAAAGCGGCGAGGCGGATATTCTTGCCGCCTGGGACCCCTTTGCCACCATCGCGGAGAATACGGGGAACTACAATGTGCTGGTGGACATCAGAACCCATCCCTTGTTCAAGGATAGGGCCTGCTGCTTCATCTTTGGTTCGGGAAAGCTGGTACGGGACAACCCCGGCGCGGTAGCGGCGGTACTCCGGGCAATCAACAAGGCCGCCGACTGGATAGGGAGCAATCCCGAAGAAGCGGCCAAACTCCTCATCTCGGAGAAGAAGATCGCCACTGACGACGCCGTTCTGGTAACGGGCCTGCTCGATCATTATGCCTATGACGCACATACGGGCGCGGCGGCTAACGCCAGGGCCAAAGACGACGCGGTGTACTTTGCCCGTCATCTGACCCAAATCGGGTATCTGCCAAAGGACCTGGATCCCCAGAAGTTTGTGGATGACCTTTACGTGGACATCTTCGCCCTGGAAGCGGCTAAGAAAAGGTGAGATTGATTACCGTGTTTATAACAAGCCCGGTAGTGGCGTTTGCCGGCGGCAAATGCGTAATGTTGCCGCCGGGCCACGAAACGCCGGATACGGATTCTGCGGTTACCGGCGCGGCGCTTGGGTTTATGGGCGAAGACTATGTTCTTGACCACGGTAACCTCAATGTTGAATTGCTTAAAAATCTTGATCAGGTTCCGACGGTGGGCGTCATCGTATTTGACGCCTTTCCTCGGATAAAAGGCGGAACGGGTTTCACCAGCCGGGTGTTTGCCATAGCGCCCAA
>JAIRLK010000405.1 GCA_031259515.1 Treponema sp.
GGGCAGCATTTTCCGGGCGGCTTCTTCCGCTTCATACCGGCGCTGCCGTTTCCCTTCAACAAGGACACCGGTAGACCGCGTAACGGCATAGTGTTTAGTGGTTTCGTTCCAGAACCGGACATACCACATCGGGCCGGCCTGGGTTTCTTTTCGGTACAGAGTAAACGGCTTATGGGCTTTTTTCGGGCGCATACCTACTCCTTAAACGCAGAATATCACTTTCCAGTGTCACTCATGCTTTTTTTGAGGGTCATGCCGCCCGTTTTCGGGTAGGCTATAAATCGCTAATTCCTTATACCGTAAGGAATTAGCGTATTGCCCGGAAGAAGACTCGAACTTCCATGCTTTTGAAGGCACTGGTACCTGAAACCAGCGTGTCTACCAATTCCACCATCCGGGCGAATGAGAACACTCTAGGGCATTCCCTAAAAAATGTCAACTACCCACCCGCGATCAATATAAGGCCGCAGGGGAACTATGATATCGCGGTTTCTAAAGCAACCTCTATCATTTGGTTAAAGGTCTGTTGCCGTTCCTCAGCGGAGGCAGCCTCGTGGGTTACCAAACTATCGGAAATGGTGAGGATAGTGAGCGCCTCGCATCCATATTTCGCGGCCAGGGTGTAGAGTTCGGCGCTTTCCATTTCTACGGCGATACAGCCAAATTTGGCCCAAAGCTTCCATTCATCGGGGTCTTCGGTGTAAAACATGTCCGAAGAGACAATGGGGCCGGTTACCGGTTTAAAACCCAGGGCGCAGGCGGTATCGTGGGCGGTTTTAAGAAGGCTGAAGGAAGCGGTCGGGGCATAGTCTCTGCCGCCGAAACGTATCTTGTTGGCTCCGGAATCCGTACAGGCGGACATGGCGAGCACCAGGTCCCGAAGCTTTACGTCCGCTCTGAGGGACCCGGCGGTACCGATGCGGAAGGCCCGTTTTACGCCATAGTCCCGAAACAACTCGTTGACATAGATGGAAATTGAGGGAATGCCCATACCGGTTCCCTGGACGGACACCTGGGTACCCTTGTAGGTTCCGGTATATCCAAAGACATTCCGTATGTCATTGTACCGTACGGGATTTTCCAGATACGTATCCGCAACGAATTTAGCCCGCAAGGGATCGCCGGGAAGCAAGACAACCTCGGCGATTTCTCCGGGTTTTGCGGCAATATGTGTAGACAACTCAGTCCTCCATAAATAATGAATATTTTGAGTATAGCCTATCGAGGAAAAAAAGATAACTCCCCGCTTTGTTGTCCGCGTTCATCAAAAGGCCGGTGTTTGATTTTGGAATTACCACCGCTTCCCGCCGGGCTGGGACGGTAAAAACCCAAAAATCATAACAAAACCTTGACTTTTCATGTATTGAGTTCTAAAATCTTTATTATGAACCTTAAAACAGTATTGACGAAAAATACGATTAACCTTCACCTGAAGGGATCCACCAAGGAAGAGATCATTAATGAACTTCTGGATGTGTTGGTTTCAGCAAATAAAATACAGGATCGTGTTGCCGCCTATCAGGCGGTAATGGACAGGGAGCAGAAGATGTCTACCGGGATGAAGCATGGTATCGCGATTCCCCATGGCAAAAGCGCTGCCATCCACGATCTTGTAGCGTGTATCGGTATTTCCGATAACCCTGTTGATTTCGATTCCTTGGATCATGAACCGTGCCGGATCTTCATTATGACCCTTTCTCCGCTTGAAAAGACCGGTCCTCATCTGCAATTCCTCGCGGAAATCAGCCTGCTTTTCAAAAGTTCCGAAAAGCGGGCGGAAATTCTCAGTAGTTCTTCGGCGGATGATATCCTGCGGATACTCGCTGAATAAGAGTTGCGGCTCCGGATTCTTTCCGCAACCGCGCAGGCTTCGCTATTTTTCAAATTTATCATTTTAATGCCTCTGTCCGCTGATAGGTGGACAGAGGGCGCGGTTCTTTGTGCTACTGTATCTTCGCTGTCTCGTCTGCGGCTAAACGTTTGACGGTGGACGGCCAGTCAGTGCTTTGAATGGAACGCAGGGCGGAAGCCGCGTCGGAACTGCCGGTCTGGCCCAGGGCGGCAATGAGCGCCCGGATCATGCGTTCATCTCTCTGCCGCAGGGAACCGTCCCGGACTTTCTCATTGATAACCCCCACGAAAGACGACAGAAGCCGGACGGCGTCTTCACTTGCCAGGGACGCCAACGCTGATATCGCGTCAAACTTTTCTTCCTCATCGGTCCCTTCCTTATATGATCGCTCCAGGAGAGGGTATACCTGGGTATCTTCGGTTTTATACCGGTTTATCATGGAAATGCACAGCTTGCGGATTCTCGTCAGGTCCTGCTGTTGCACAGGATTCCCGGTTGAAGCTCTCCAGCCCTCTCTATAGGCGGCAATCGCGAAGTCCGACTTGGCATCATTGGAAACCTGGGAATTTTCTATCGTCCGGAGGGCTTCGTATTTGATGCTGTAGGGGTAGGAAGGGCTCTGGATGAGTTCGGTCAGCGGTTCTATAGGATTATCCAAAATTTTCGGCAGGCTTACCGCGGCCTGGTGTTTTACCGTTTCAGAATACCATCCGGTAGAGGCAAGATACACCGGCAAATAGCCCTGCTGGTCGCCGTAATTTTCCAGGGAGACAATGGCGCCAAAGGCAACCCGCTCCCTGTCCTTGCTGTTCTTGGAAACCCGCCCTTCATTCATATCCTTCAGAATTTGGATAACATGAGGCAGGAAATCAACGGCCTGCATCTTTCCCAGGGCAACGAGGATTTCCGCCTTGACAATAGGATCGGAAAAGACGGTCTCGGCCCGCCAAAGGTATCCTGCGGAGGGAAGATGCTGGGCCTCCCCCAGCAGCAACGCCAGATCCTTCATGTTTTCATTGGCGGCCTCAATATTCTGGTTCCCCTTGACATTGGGGTATTCCAACACGACTCGTTCCAAAACCCAGGCATAAAAATCCACAGCATCCGACATATCCGCCTTTTGCGCTTCCTGGAATACCAGATACTTCTCCGCCGCCGTAGGAGCGATGTTATACAGTTGCTGATAAAACTCCATTTCCTGGGAAGCGCCCAAGACGACCACCGCGATAATTAAAAAACCGGCTAAAAGAGTACGTTTCATGACCTTTGTTCCTTTCCTTAGCAAAATTTTTCCTCAAAAATCAAGGATCCCTTTTGTATACTATTGATTAATTATAGGATACTATGAAAAACAAATTTATGATAGTAGTCTACCGGTAATTCCTGCCGGAAAACAATAGGATTCGCCATTGAATGATAAGGAGATACGGTATGCGGGTTTCAGGACGATATATAACCGATGATTTGGGCAGGGTTTTGATCCTTCGGGGTTGCAACGTGGGAGGAAGTTCCAAGGTCCCGTCCGCTCCTCCTGGCGGAACCCATCTGAGGGATTCTCTTATATCCCCGGCAGGGGTCTCCTTTGTGGGCCGTCCTTTCCCGCTTGAAGAGGCGGATGCTCACTTTGACCGGCTGAAGGGCTGGGGTTTTACCTTCTTGCGGCTTGTCGTTACTTGGGAAGCCCTGGAGCATGAGGGGCCGGGTATTTACGATGAAGCCTACCTGTCCTATCTTAGGAAGATCCTCCTTATCGCGGAAGAAAAGGGAATATCCCTGTTCATCGATCCCCACCAGGATGTATGGAGCCGCTGGACCGGGGGTGACGGCGCGCCCGCCTGGACCCTGGAGAAACTTGGCATAGATATAGAACGTCTGGACACCGCCGGGGCCGCCCTGACCCATCAGCGCTACGGGGAGTTGAACAAGGGGGCGCCATACCCCCGCATGATCTGGCCTACCAACTACAGCCGGTACGCCGCCGCCACCATGTTCACCCTCTTTTTTGCCGGGAACGTCTATGCCCCGGAAACCACGATAGACGGAGAAAGCGCCCAGGACTGGCTTCAGGAACGGTACCTGGCCTGTATGCGGCACTGCTTCAGGCGGCTTAAAAACTGCAAAGCCCTGGTGGGCTGGGGGACCATGAATGAGCCGAACGCCGGTTTTATCGGATATAGTAACCTGGAAAAAATGGAAAACGTGACGGTTTACCAAGGGGCTCTACCTTATCCCTTGGACGCTATGGCCGCCGCTTCGGGGTACACACGGGAATCTCCCGTCTACGCCACCGGCATTCGGGGGGTCCGCATGACCGGGAAGCGGGTCCTTAACCCGGAGGGGCTTTCCATCTTTAGGGAGGGTTACGAGTGTCCCTGGAAGCGGGCCGGGGTCTGGACAGACGAAGGAGGCGTCCCCCGCCTTTTGCGGAAAGACCATTTCGCTGCGGTGAACGGCAGGGCGGCGCGGTTCACCGGGGACTTCCTCGTCCCCTTCATGCGGCGCTTCATTGAGCGCATGAGGGAGGTCAATCCCGGCGCGTTGATCTTCATCGAAGGGACCCCTATGGGGGAACATCCCGCCTGGCCCGAGGGCAGCCCGGGCGGGGTGGTGAACGCTTTTCATTGGTACGACGGGCCTACTCTTTTCACCAAATTCTTCCGCCCCTGGTTCAACGTTATCGTAGAGACCTCTAAGCCCGTTTTGGGCCGGAAAAACGTGGCGGCCCTGTTCGCCCGGGCCATAGGGAAGGGAGTCGCATGGGCCGGGGAACACATGGGGGACATGCCCTGCCTTTTAGGGGAATTCGGGCTTCCTTTTGACATGAACGGAAGAAAAGCCTATAAAACCGGAGATTACCGCCTTCACGAGGAAGCCCTGGCTATGTATTACGACGGGATAGACGCCAACCTTCTGGGGTCCACGATCTGGAACTACACGGCGGACAATACCAACGAATGGGGAGACGGCTGGAACGGGGAGGACCTGTCGATTTTTTCCAAGGGCTCTGACCCGGGCCTGGGCCAAGGCCGGGCCATGGGGGGCTGGCTCCGGCCTTACCCCATGGCCACTGCGGGCATTCCCCTGGCCCTCAGTTGGGATCGGAAACGGAGGCTCTTCCGCTATCGGTTCCGGGCCGACCCCCGTATCCCCGCCCCCACGGAGATATTCATTCCCGCCGGGTGTTTCGCCTCAAACCCGGCGATCTCCCGCTGGACCTTCCCCAAAGACGGCGGCGGGTCCGGCCTCAAGACCGATTACAAGCCGGAAGAACAGCGGCTCTTCATACGGAACGAAGGCTACGAAGGGGAAGCGGAAATAATTCTGAATATTTAGAATCTTCCCGTAATGGGGGTAAGCAGGGAGAGCCGGGGCTTTCCTAAACGGGGTTCGGCATCATCCGGCTTAGGGAGGTCAAGGTCCGCTGGTTCCGGGGCCAATTGTTCAGTAAGGGGTAAGGGGAGGGGATGAGCGGCAAAGGCATCCTCTATCTTCCGCTGGAATTCCAGAATGTAGGAAATGTAGTCCAGTGTCCGTTTGGGGGCGCCCTCAGTCTTTACCCGTCCGGTCCCCGCGTTATACATGGCAAGGCCGGCCACCACGGAACCGCCGGCATCCAGGCACCAGCGCAGGTGGGCCAGCCCGTAATAGGCGTTAACCGAAGGGTTGAAGAAATCCGCTTCTTTTAGTTTGGGAAAACTAAGATTGTTAAGCTGAAAAAGCCCCCGGTCTATGCTGCCGTCCCGGTTAGCCCGGTTAACCGCCGCGGGGTTAAACCGGCTTTCCGCCCAGCAGAGGGCAAAGGCCAGGCTTGGGGAAATGTCGAAAGCCGATGCGTTGGACAAAATAGCCGCCGCCATTTCTACCATGGTGGTTCCGGTGAAGTACCTTGCGGACTTAAGTATCCCGGCGAAAAAAGCTACCACCCATTGCTGCTGGGCTTCCTTCCGGTATGCAGTCAGGATGCCGTCTTCCTGTCCCCTGGAGTGATGGTTAAACGCCAGAACCGGGAATTCTGAAATCAAAGCCGCACTCAGGGATATGTTCAGAGAGGGATCGGTTTCGGGCCGCTCCGCCTGAACCGGCATACCGGCAACGCGGTTATGGAAAGATATCCCTGTCCGATTTTCGAATTGCGGAAAAACCAAGAAAAAACACAGCCACGCGCTGGCTACGGCTCCGCAAAAAAAGGGATATGCAAGGTCAATAGGCATAATAACAAAGGGGCTTTTCATACTCCTAGTTGATACATCAATAGGACAAAAGATTCAATCTTGGCGAAATAAAATTCGAATAATTTTTCCGATTTCCCACAAAAAAGTCAAAAAACGCTTGAAATCAATGATAGTAAGATACTTTTATCCGTAAAAACCCGCAGGAAAATAACCTATTTGGTCATGTTATTTCCCTGCGGGTCCTTTGTAAGAATCAAGCAACGCTCCCTACGGCACGGTTATTCCACCACCGCCGGCTGCTCAACAGTTCCCTCCGCCTCCGCCGCCGGCTGTTGCTCAACAATTCCCTCCGCCTCCGTCGCCGGCTGTTCAACAATTCCCTCCGCCTCCGCCGGCTGTTGCTCAGCAATTTCCTCCACCGCCGCCGGCTGCTCAGCAGTTTCCTTCTCCGCCTGCGCCCTTCTCCGGTCCCTGCGGTTAAGAAATCCGAATTTATAGCCTACCACCAGGTTAAACATCTGGCGCTTATAAATAACATTTTTGTCAAAAGGGACAGATTGACCACCCACATTCTTCGTCGACTCATAATGGAATTCCTTGGAACTCAAGTCTATGCCATACTGAAAATCCATGTAGAGGAGGCCGGGGCCCAGTTTTACGCCGAGGTTAATCCCGCCAGTAATCCCAATCCCTAAGGGAATCTCAAAGGGAATCCCACCGGGCGAAGAATAAGTTGAACCGTCAAGAGGCAGAATAACGTAACCTCCTCCGTAAAGGGAAGTGGAAAAAATACCAGGCTTATAGTTGAATTTGATGAGAGCCGGAAAGGCAAGGTTCAG
>JAIRLK010000020.1 GCA_031259515.1 Treponema sp.
CTGGGCGGACAAGGTTATTGCCGTGGACTTTGCTCCCCTGCCGACGGGTCTGGACAGCACGGCCCTTTGGAACACCTACTTTGAACAGTTGTACGCCGGTTATGTAGAAGATCTGAAGACGGGACACAAGGAACCTCTGGTCTGGATGCAGAACCTGTTCTCCCACCGGGGGCACACCAACTTTGAAGCGGCGATTAAGCGCGCCGGCTTTTCCCGCTTTGACCGTTTATCCGCCGAAGGCAATATGCGGCTGGTGATCTTTGCCAAGGGCTATAAGGACATTATTATAGAAAGCGTGGCTGTTGTTGCAGACGGCGACAGCGTCCCGGCTATTGAACAAGGCTCGACCTTCTATGTGAAGAATGACAAGAAGTTACGGAACTCCAGCGGCGCTGAGCTTGATGAGGGCAATGTTTTGCACGTCGGTAATTTGAGCGCAACGGCCTTGGCGGATTTCGCGGCAAAGAGCGGGGTTATTAAAAAAGGAGGAGCGGACATCTCTACGGCAGTGTATACGCTTGCGCCGGAGGGAGAGGGCGAAATAGCCATTACGCTCAAGGATGACTTCTTTACCGGATCTTTCCAGGGTTCCTATACGCTCAGCATAAACTCCGACACCACGGTACATCCGACCGTTTCCTTTGCGGTGAACCACATTATCACCCGCCCCCAACTGAAGCAGGGCGATAGTGGTACAGCGGCTGACGCGGACACTGTTGACGGCGCTATCTCAGTAACTACAGCTGGCGGCAATATCACCATTGAGAATGAGGATTTCGCGAAAGCTGTCGTAACGTCGGGCCGCTCTGTCAGTTCGATAATGGAAAACACGGATGACGCAACGGCCATAACAGGGGCGATAACGAAGGGTACTGACGACAAGTACTACATTGATGCCACAAAGTTAACAGCCAACAAAACCTACAAGCTGACGATTGTTACAGCCAACTTTGTAAGGGAAAATACCGGTCAGACACCGCTTTACGTTAGTCTTAACTCGGTAGTGTACTACATCACGGTTAATAACTGATAGCAGCGTAAGCGCTGCGGCGCTCAGCCCTCTACGGGCGGTCCGGCCACATTGGCTGGACCGCCCTTTTTTATATACCGCGCAAAAGAGCAAACACAGCCGCCTGGCCGCGGCAATTTAACAGTGCGAAAAAACAAGCCATAATGAGGCGTGGAACGAGGAATATTTGGGCAGGAGGATTTCATGCTATTTGTTATGGGTAACGAAGACGATGGGTAAATGGTAACGTGCTAAACTAATGAAATTGCGGGAATTAAAAGAAGAAATCCGCGCTTCCGCCCTGAACGCGGGATTTATCCGCGCCCGGATCCTTGCCCCCTTTAAGCCGGAGCCTCCGCCCGAAGGACTGCGGGTTCCGGACAACCGCCGCCTTGGGATGCCTTCCGCCCTGGTAGCGGCTTTGCCCTACGGGAACCGGCCTCTGGAGGGGGAAACGCCCTTTGCCGGGGATCCCCCGCGGGGGACCGGAAGCATAGCCCCCTTTGCCCGGCGGAACTACTACCGGGAGGCGGTTCGGCGCTTGCAAGTTCTGGCGGCGGAATTTCGTACCCGCTATGGCGGAATCCGCGCCGATTACTGTATTTTCTGCAATTCCCCCATCCCGGAAAAGCCCCTGGCCCGCGCCTGCGGCCTGGGCGCGGCGGGACGGAACAGCCTCATTATTACCCCCGAAGCAGGGTCCCTGGTTATCATCGCTGGGATGACCCTGCCTCTGGCCCTGGAAACAGACATCCCCCTCACTCAGGATGAATCCTTCTTCTTTTGCGGGGCCTGCGATCCGGAACATCCCCCCTGTAAAGCGGCCTGCCCTACAAACGCCGTCCGGGGAGATGGGAAGATAGACAGGGAGCGGTGTATCCAATGGTATGCTTCGGGGAACGGCGCGGCTGTACCGCCGGAGGTCGTCCGGCATTGGGGCAGGCGGCTGTACGGCTGTACGGTCTGCCAGGATGCCTGCGTCAGAAACCGCCGGCCCATTCCGGGAACACGGACTGCTGAAGGGACTCTCCCGGCATACCTGGACTGCCGGGAACTCATGGCGGCTTCGGACGGGGAACTGAAAGAGCGGTTCAAAGGTACCGCTTTGGGGCTTTCCTGGCCGGGCCCCCAGGGGATCAGGCGGAACGCCCGGCTGATTTGGGAACAGGATATGGGGCCCGGATAAAAAATGAATCCAAAAGGACCGCGAATTAACGCGGATTTTTCGTACTATAGGCATGTACATTCGGCTTACTTCTTGGATGACGTTTCCCTCGCCCCCTGGGAAATCTGACCGCGAATGTCGCTGAGGGCAGCCCGGGCGGCCTGACTCATCTCCACGGCTTCCCGGGGACGGGTTACGGCGGCAGCCTCCGCCTGGTCAATAACGCCCCGGGCATCCTCCATACCCTGGCCCAGGACTTCGTAATCAAGCTCAAGGCCGTTTCCTTTTGCGTTGGAGAGGAGACCTTCGGTTTCGGTAAGGGAATTTTGTATTGAGGCGATCAACCCTTCGGCCTCGTCCCGGGCCCGTTGGGCGGCGGCCCGTCCGTCACTGACGGCTTTTCCCGCGGCGCTGACGGCTTCGGCGGCGTATGCTTTGGCAGCGTCGTACCGTTTGGCGTTGGCTTCCTGCCTCATCCTGAAAATAGCGTCCCTGGCGCGGTTCAGGGAAGTTTCACCAAAGGCTACCGCGTCGGGATCGTTTTCCGCACGGATCAACGCTTCGGTAGCGGCCTCCATATCTTCGGTTGGAGGCTTGGCGCATCCTCCCAGGAATATGATAAATCCCAAAACCATAAGGGACACAACTCGTTTTATGTCTTGTTTTTTATACATCATCTGTCTCCTTTTACTTTTAGTTTAGTATAGTACATCAGAGACCCGGTTGTTCTACCCGTGGTAGGTACTCGCTGGTAAAGAAGCCATAAAATTCATCCGAAATTCAGACTATCTGAAGTATGGCGGCATATCACGTTCCTCAAAAAATATTCTTGCGGCTTCTCCTGTCGGTATGCGTTGCGGCCAGCAGCTTGATTTTCCTGTATTTTTTCTTTTCCGGTCCACGGCTGGGCCCTCATTATGATTTCCTGATGCGCCGCCGTCCGCCGCCGCCGGTTTCCCGTGAAGTGGTAATTATAGAGACCGCTCCAGTCTCAACGACCCAGCCGGCCTCCAATTTCATTGAACCGGCGGACGTATCCGTTATCCTTATGACCCTGGCGGAATTGGGCGTTCGCGGGCTGGCGGTCCAGGCCCCTGGTTTACGTGCTACCCAGGACGGACCTTATGGCCATCCGGCGGAAACTGAATTGTCCCGCCGGATGGATGAGGAATTTTCCCTTCTGGCCGGGAACATCAGGAATTTATTCCAGGCCATCTTGATGGGTTCGGTTTCGCCTGAAGAAGCGGAACACTACGTGGACACCCTGATCGGCCTTTCGGAACAGGGCAAGGAGCGGCTCTTTGCGGTCCTGGCCCGAAAGGACAATCCGGAAATGATGCGGGCAGCGCGGGCGGCTGCGGCCTTCGGCCTCCTGTGGGAAGCCGAAGGCCCTCGCGTTTCCACCGGCGAAACCCCGGAGGGTTCGAGCGGCCTGTATTCCCGTTCAAGCCCGGACAGGGACGGCGTGTTCCGCCGTATATATCCCCTGGCGGGTGACGGTTTAGCGGGCGGCGGCGCTAGGGCGGAGCATGTGGTTTACGCCATGATGAACCATTACCTGGGACCATCGGACATCGAATACCGGCAGGGTATGCCCCTGCTCCGGTTCAAGCGGGAAGGTTTTGTCCGGGACATAGCCCTGGACAGCCGGGGGGCGGTGTTGGCGGAACGGCCCCGGGGGAACGAGGGTTTCAGGCGGCTTACCCCGGAGGATTTTGCGGAATACGAGAGAGCGGATCAGGAATTCGCCCTCTTCCTGGATACCCTGCGGGAGCGGGGCTGTTTCATCTATCTTGCGCCGGAAGCGTATCCTACCATGTTATATGAATATTCCCACAGGCTTCGGGAAGAACTTCTGGAAAACACCGGGGATCAGCCGCTTAGGGACTTGAAAGCCCGCTGGCTTGACGCACGGGCCGAATATTTGCGGGGCCTGGAAAATTTCGCCGCCGGGCCTTCGGAAACAAACCTGGTTATGAGCTACGAGCGGCGTATCGCCGCGGAAGACCTGGAGGATGAGGGGCTGCGCCGGCTGGTTTCCCAGCGGAACGACGTCATCAGCGACTTTGCCGCCTTCCGGGAAAAATACGATGAATTGCTCCGTATCCGGTCCGGCCTGTCCTTGGCCCTGGCCGGTTCCTTTTGTATCCTGGGACCCGGGGCCGCGCCTCCGCCGGATTCCCCCGGCATTGCGGGCCCGGAGACCGGGTCCGGGAACTTCCTGACCCGGCTTTTCCCCGTTGAACAGGAACCGGTTCCTTCGGACACGGAGGTTTCCGCCATTCTGGCCAACACGATCCTGTCCGGCAGGGCCGTCATTGTTCCTCCGGGACAATACATCCTGCTCTGGTCCCTGCTCCCCGTCCTCCTCATCCTCTTCTTGATTCGGCGGCTGGGACCTGTCTTGACCCTGGTCTTCGGCCTCGCCATGACCATCCTGACCGGGGCGGTGTTTTCCTGGGGATTTATCCTTACCCGGTATTGGATTGACCCCCTTATCCCCGCGGGAAGCGCCTTGGCGGGGACGCTGGCATCCTTCCTTTTCATCCTCTCTGCAAAACGCCGGGATCAGGCGTGTATACGCCGGCGCTACGGCGGCGCGTCCGGGCCGGCATACCTGAAACGCCTGGTCCGCGCCGGGCGGCCCCTGGCCGGGGAAATCCTTCGGGAACACGCCGCAATCGTGGCGATACGCCGGGGGGACCTCCTGACCGCCGAAAGCGGAAAAGACCCCCTGGACAGCGCCGGGGAAATCCGGGCCTTCCGGGAAGCGGCGGCGCGGCGCTTCAAACAGGCCGGAGGCGTCATCGTAGGGATAGACGGGGATCTGGCGCTGGCTGCCTTTGGTTCTCCTTTGGAGCGGATAGCCTTCGGTATTTCCGCGAGTTCCGCCGGGAAGGACTATGATGACGGACCGGCCCCGGATCATCATAGTCCCGAAGCTAAGACGGTAGGATTCATCGTGGAGCTTTTGAAAGAAGCGCCGGAAACCGCCGCCTGGCGTTTCGGCATAGACTCAGGAGACTGCGCCTTCGGCTATTCGGAAATTTCAGGCTACGCCGCATTTGGCCGCCCCGTAGTCCACGCCCGCATCCTTTCCAGCATCGCCTCCCGCTACCACGCCCGTATCCTGGTTACCGCCAGGGTGAACGATGGCATAACCGGATTCCTGACCCGCAGGCTGGATGTCCTCGCCAACACCGCCGGCAAAGAGAAAGAACCCTTTTACGAGATACGCCTCTCCTGAAAATCATGCCGAATTGCTGACGCCGTTTTCAAACTAACCGGTTATATGATTTAATGAGCCATGATCACCATCAAGCAGATTGCGGAAATCGCGGGCGTAAGCCCCAGCACGGTTTCCAATGTCCTCCAGGGTCGTACCCACAAAATGACCAAAGAGACCCTGGAACGGGTGCGGCAGGTTATCAATGAAAACGACTACGTGTCCAACATGAGCGGCAGGACGCTTGGGCGGTACGGTTCCAAACTCATCGGCGTCGTGATGAATTTTGACCAGCGGGACGAAGTGAACGCCATACAGGACCCTTTTTGGGGCGGGATCATCGGGGATTTGGAGCATGAGATACGGAACGCCGGGTATTTCATGATGCTCTACATCTCCCGCAATGTGGAAGAAAGCCTGAAGATGGCCGCGTCCTGGAATGTCGAGGGCCTTATCGCCCTGGGGTGCAATACGGATAGCTGCCGTAAATTTATGGAAAGGGCTCAAAAATTACAGATACCCATCGTTTTTATCGACGCCTACTATTACGGCGGCGAATTCAGTTTCGTTAATACCGGGCTTCAGGATTGGACAGGCGGGCATTTGATGGCCGAATATCTGATCCGCCAGGGGCATAAGAGGATCGCTTTTTTGGCCGATGCCTGGGAACCCATAGGGGTTGATTACGAGCGTTTGCGGGGATGTAAAAAGGCCCTGGAAGAGCACGGCCTGATCTTTGCCCCTGATGATTACGTCTGTTTGAGCCGTAATGTCAGGGAACGGGGCGAAATACTTAAGGCTTTTCTGAAGGAGCGGCTGCGCGAGTATTCCGCCCTGTTTTTCGCTTCCGATTACCTTGCCGCCTGGGGCCTCAACCTGTTTCAGGATGAAGGCATACGGGTTCCCCGTGACCTATCCGTTGCGGGGTTTGACGATAATCTTTTTGCCCGTACGGTCCGGCCCCAACTTACCACCGTCAAACAGGACATCGCTAAAAAAGCGTATTTCGCCGTGCGGCAGGCCCTCAGCCTGATCCGTAACGTACCGCTGGAACCGGAGCAGACGCAGATCCGCCTGCCCGTATCCCTGGTCATCAGAGACAGCGTAGCGGCGGCCTGGCCTGGGCCTTTAGAGCCTGCTGCGCTTCGCGCATAAATTTTAGATTGCGTGTAATGGAGGTTTTCATGAAGGAGGTTTTTATGAAGGAAAACAAATTTTTGACCGGAGGAATGTTAGCTGGATTGCTGGCAGGTATCCTTGCAGGCTGCGAGTGGACTCCGGTTAATACCGACGGTGAAACGATGCAGTCCGCAATCCCGCTTGCCCTTAACACGTGGGCGGACGGTGAACTCGCCGCAGGCGGGAAGCAGTGGTTCAAATTCACCGCAACGGCGGGGAGCCAGTATATCCACGTTGCTTACGGAACGTTTCAAGACGTGTACGTCCAACTGTATGACCGCGCGGGCAGTGAGGTGGGAAGCCCATATACTTTCGAGCCAAACGGCGGCTACACCGGCCTGAGCGTTACCAAGGGCAGGGTGTATTATCTCATGGCGTCGTCTTCTTCCGGCGGAACGTACAAGATAGCGTTCACTGAATCGGCGGAAGTAACGCCCGATATAGCGGCGGAAATGGCTTCTGCCGCGGCGCTTGCCGCCGGCGTTTGGGCGCGGAATGACCTCGCCGCAGGCGGGAGGCAGTGGTTCAAATTCACCGCAACGGCGGAGACGCTGTATATCCACGTTGTTTACGGAACCTTACGGGACATGTACGTCCAACTGCATGACAACGCGGGCAGGAAGATGGGAGACCCCTACGCTTTCAATCAAAATGGCGACTACGCCAGCCTGCTCGTTGACCGCGGCAACGAATATTATCTTGAGGTGTGGCCGGGTTCCGGCAGGGGGTCGTACAAGATAGCGTTCAATAC
>JAIRLK010000057.1 GCA_031259515.1 Treponema sp.
GGCCTCCTGACGCGGAGTATCTGTTCTATCATAAGGACGATAAAGAGGGCGGTTAGGGCAAAATCTATGCCCTCCATGTTGAAGGGGATGAGGGTTCCGGCAGCAGCGCCAATAAGGGAGCCTGAAACCCAGTAACCGTGGTCCAACACCGCTACCATGAACATGAAGGCAGGCCGGCTGCCGGTTTCCCCCGGACCATCGCCTTCGGGCAGGGACGAAAGGAGGGCAAAGGTTTCGTCCGTAAGGGCGTAGATAAGGTAGAACTTGAAGGGGCCTGATGCATTGATGCGCCTTCCCAGGGTAATACCGTAGGCTATATGGCGGGCGTTGATTATGAACTGGAGCAGGACCGCCTGAGCAAGTCCCGCGCCGGAGGCAAAAAGGCCCACCGCAAGGTATTGACCGGCCCCGGCGTACATAAGCACTCCCATGACGGGGGCCAGCCACCAGGGATACCCCGCATCCACCAGGAGGAGGCCGAAGGCCACGCCGATAGCCATATACCCCAGAAATACCGGGAAGGAATACCGGACCGCAGCCATAAAGGTTCCCCGGCCTAAACCCCTTTGCCGGTTCGATTGTGTATGCTCAACCGGGTCTTTCATCACATTCCCCATTTGTTTTCCGTCTGCTTAACGTGTTGACCATGAAAAGTTTATACTGGAACGATGAATTTTACCATAACCGAAGAAGAACGGAACGTCCTGTTGCGGGACGCACGGGAAACTATCGCCGCCGTTCTGGAAAACCGGAGCCCCGTGTACAACCGGAGTCCGGAAATGAAAGAAGCCGCCCGGTCCGGCGCTTCGGCACTGATGCGGCCCTGCGGCGCTTTCGTTACCCTGCACAAGACGGGGCGGCTCCGGGGCTGCATAGGCCGCATGGCGCCGCCGGATCCCCTGGAAAAAACCGTCAGGACCCTGGCGGTAGAAGCCGCCTTTCGGGACCCCCGCTTCCCTCCCCTTTCCCGGGATGAGCTGGACATCTGCCGCATCGAGATTTCCGCCCTCTCTCCTATGGAACCCTGCGCCGATCCCCGGCAGGTTACGGTGGGGGTTCACGGGCTTTACCTGGCGTACCGGGGAAGGACCGGGGTGTTGCTTCCCCAGGTTCCGGTGGAACAGGGCTGGAATCTGGAGGAATACCTGGAGTACATCTGCGTCAAGGCGGGTCTTCCCGCCCATTCCTATGACCAGGCAGAGGCTAACCTTTTCACCTTTACCGCCGCGGTCTTTGGAGAATAACATGGAGAAGCGGCTTTCATCGTTTTTCACTCCCGAAACCGCCGGTCTGGCCGGCGGGGGGCCGGGCGGTTTTTCCTTTGACCCGGTGGTAACGGGCCTGGAATACGATTCCCGCGCGGTAAAGCCCGGCTCCCTGTACTTCGCCCTGCCGGGGCTTCACGCTGACGGCCACGCCTTCATTCCCGCCGCCCTTGCCGGGGGCGCAACGGTCATCGTCCACCAGACGCCCCTGACCGAATACCGGGAAGGGGCGGTCTACATCCGGGTAAAAGATTCCAGGTTTGCCATGTCGCCGGCGGCGGACGCCTTTTACGGCCATCCTTCCCGGCATTTGGCGGTAATCGGGGTAACCGGCACCGAGGGGAAAAGCACCACCGTGTACCTTATCTATCAGCTCCTTACCCTGTTGGGCAGAAAAACCGGATTCATCTCTACCGTCAGCTATTCAGACGGCGGGGAGGAACAGGGGAACCCGGAACATCAGACCACTCCCGAAGCCACCGCTATACACCGGCTTCTGGCGGCCATGAGGGACCAGGGGGCGGAATTCGCGGTTCTGGAGTCCAGCTCCCACGGCCTGTCCCGCCGAACCAACCGCCTGGGAGATGTGGCCTTTGACGCAGCGATCATGACCAATGTAACCCACGAACACCTGGAATTTCATGGTTCCTGGGAACAGTACCGCCATGACAAAGCAAACCTGTTCAGAGCCCTGGATGCCTTCTCCCATTCCAAGCGCACGGGGATGCGGGAAGGAGCGGAAATTCCCTGTTTCGGCGTGGTGAATGCCGACGACAAGAGCGCCCCCTACTTTGCCGCCGCCACAAAAGCGCCGGTCTACTCTTACAGTACCCGGGGAGGAGAAGCGGACCTTTCCCTGGTATCAATTGAAAGCGGCCTCCGGGGGAACCGCTGCCGGATCCGAAACGCCGGCTCCGGCGGGACGCTGGACATCACAGACCGGCTGCCGGGGGCCTTTAACGCGGGAAACGTCCTTGCAGCCCTCCTTGCCGTGTCGGGCATCCTTTCCGTACCGGTGGAAACCCTGGTTCCCCTGATCCCCCGTCTTAAAGCCCTCCGGGGACGGATGACGGCCATAGACCGGGGACAGCCTTTTGAAGTCCTGGTGGATTACGCCCATACGCCCTCGGCGTTTAGCGTCATATTCCCGCCTCTCCGGGAAAGGCTGGACGCGGCGGGGGGCCGGATCATCGCGGTTTTCGGGTCGGCGGGGGAACGGGACACGGCGAAGCGGCCTGAACAGGGACGTATCGCCGCCCTATGGTCGGATCTGGTGGTCCTCACCGACGAGGACCCCCGTGGCGAGGAGCCTATGGCCATCCTGGAAGAGATCGCCGTCGGCTGTCCGGGCAGGAAAAAAGGGGAAGACCTCTTCCTGATCCCCGACCGCCGGGCCGCCGTCAGGAAAGCCTTTTCCCTGGCACGGCCCGGCGATCTGGTACTGCTCCTGGGTAAGGGACACGAAAACTCCATTATCTACCCGGAAAAGATCACGCCTTACGATGAATGCGCCGAAGCCGAACAAGCCCTGGCGGAGATGGGCTACGATGCCAGAAGTTTGCGGGACTAAGCCCAAGGGGAGGGCGCCGTTGGCCTGCTTAGAGCCTGCAAG